>JACVQI010000284.1 GCA_015661095.1 Gammaproteobacteria bacterium | reverse complement strand
GCATGGGCGTGATCACCTGGAGTCCGCTAGATGGTGGCTTTCTCTCCGGCAAATACAAAGTCAAGCAGGATCTGACGCCGGATTCACGCATCGGCAAGTTCGCGACCCGCTTCATGGGTGGGTTCGATCCGGAAGCCGAACTGTATCAACAAAAACTGGCCCTGGTGGGGCAACTGACACCGGTGGCAGAGCAAGCAGGTATCACGCTGGCGCAACTGGCCGTGGCCTTCGTACTGGAACATCCTTATGTTACCTCGACCATCATCGGCCCCAGAACCATGGCCCATCTTGAGGGCCTGCTTGCAGCCGCGGATTTGAAACTGGATACTGCCATTCTGGATCAGATCGATCAGATCGCCCCACCCGGCAGCAGCGTCAATCCGCCGCGCGATTTACCCGACGGTACGGCTGTGAAAATCAGGCGCAGCTGCGATTAACAAAAGATTAAACACAGAGACACAGAGTACACAGAGAAAAAGTACATTAAATACGTGCACATAAAGATTAATCGAAAAAGAAAATAAATTATCTCGAGTATTCTCGAATCTCTAACCGATGAATAATTTATCTTTGTTTATTTTTTTATCCTCTGTGTACTCTGTGCCTCTGTGTTTCATTCCATCTACAAAATCCTGGATTAATGTTGGTGGGTTTTCGCTACTCTCAACTCATCACACTGGAACTTCATCAGCGATACACATTCGGCCGCAGATCCAGACCATTAGCGACATCGTAATAACGCAGGCTGGCGCTCATGGGCGGCGCGACGGCGTCGAGTTCCCTGAAATCCGATTCATCCAGCTTCACAGCCAATGCACCGAGGTTGTCCTGCAATTGCGCCAGTAAACGTGGTCCGATGATGGGCGCCGTGATTCCCGGCTGTGCGGCGTTCCAGGCGATGGCCAGTTGCGAGGCGGTACAGGCTTTACGTGCCGCGATATCGAGCAACACCTCGATGACATCGAATGCCCTGGCCGTCGCGACCCGGCCCAGATTGTCCTTGCCGCCCTGCCACCGGCCCGCGGCGCTCACATCGTCACGCCGGTATTTGCCCGATAGTAAACCGCCGCATAACGGTCCCCAGCTGATCACCGCCAGACCGTAGCTGCGCGCCGCCGGCAGCACCTCGCGTTCCGCCGTGCGATCCAGCAAATGAAAAGTAGATTGTTCGCAGACGATGCGGTTCAGTCCCAGTTCTTTTGCTGCCCACAAACACTCAACCAGCCGCCAGCCAGGGAACATACTGGAGCCCAGGTAACGAACTTTGCCGGCACGGATCAGATCATCCAGCGCCCGCAATGATTCATCGATGGGGATATCGGCCTGTGGCCGATGCATTTGGTACAGATCGATCCAGTCCGTCTGTAATCTTTTCAAGGATTGTTCACAGGCGCTGATAATGTGACGTCGGCTGATGCCACCGGCATTGGGATCGTTCTTGTCCATGTGGAAAAATACCTTGGTCGCCAGGATGGTCCGTTCGCGCCGGTTATTCTTACTCAGCACTTTGCCGACAATGGTCTCGCTGAGACCGTTCGCATAGATATTGGCGGTATCGATGAAGTTAATACCCTGGTCAAGCGCATATTCGATGATCGGGATCGAATCCTGCTCACTGGTGCTGCGCCCGAACATCATCGTGCCCAGGCAAAGCTTGCTGACCTTGACGCCGGTCCGGCCCAAATTTACATATTCCATAGTCATAGTTAAAAGTGGAAAGTAAAAAGTTTAAAGTATTAATGCATACTTATGATAACTATCTAACCATTTCTTTTCACTTTGTACTTTTAACTTTTTAGTCCCGGAGAACACGGAAATATTTAACCAACGTAGGGCGGGTTGAAGTATAAAACCCGCCGTTCAAATGTTCGGTGGGTTTCGCTTTGCTTAACCCACCCTACAATATCTACTTTCCACTTTTTACTTTTAACTTTTCACTTTTCAAAACGCTGATCACCTGCGGCTCCATATACCCCAGCAGACCAATGAGGGAATACTGGCGGCCGAGGCCGGACTGCTTGGCGCCGCCGAATGGCACGGTCGGCAAGGTCGCCCGGTGCTGATTGACCCAGGCTGTGCCAACCTCAAGCCGTCCGGCGATCGCCGCGCCTCTCTCGATATCATTGGTCCAGACTGACCCGCACAGGCCGAAGTCGGTCGCATTGGCGCGGGCAATGGCGTCCTCCACCTCGCTGAATTTCAACACCGGGATCAGGGGACCGAACTGTTCTTCCCGTACCAGCCGGGCATCGTCGGACAGATCGGTGGCCACCATGGGCGGGATGAAATAGCCTGCACCGCCGGGTATCTCCCCGCCCGCGAGTATGGTGGCGCCGCTGTGCCTGGTGTCTTCCACCAATCCGACCAGCTTGTCATATTGCATCCGGTTCTGGATCGGGCCGAGTTGTGTGGCCGGCTCCAGTCCGTCACCCAGCACCGCTGCCCGCGCTTCCGCCGCCAGGGCTGCGCAAAAGGACTCATAAATTTTTTCATGGGCATAGATACGCTTTACCGCCATGCACACCTGACCGGAATTCACCGTGCAGGCAAAGA
>JACVQI010000089.1 GCA_015661095.1 Gammaproteobacteria bacterium | reverse complement strand
TCATTTCTTATCAGGAGATGCAGGATCATGCGATAGTGGCGACGCGGCAACTGGCGAAACGTCAACTGACCTGGCTGAGATCGGAGCAAAACGGGGTATGGCTGGATGCCACCGACCCGGATCTTCTAAACAAGACCTTGAAATATCTGCAAAAAGATCGGAATATCACCGCTAAATTGTAATATAATTAAAATAACTTCAGAGCAATTTTAAATTGCTGACAATAATCACAAACATACATAATAACAAGAAGGAGAATGACATTATGAGTAAGGGTCACTCTTTACAGGATCCGTTTCTTAATGCTTTAAGAAAAGAAAGGATCCCGGTGTCGATATATCTGGTAAACGGAATTAAATTACAGGGCCAGGTGGAATCCTTCGATCAGTTTGTGGTGTTGCTTAAAAATTCAGTGAGTCAGCTCGTATACAAACATGCTATTTCGACCATCGTCCCCGCCCGTTACGTCAAATTGCCGAGAACGGACGAAGAAGGTGGCGGTGGCGAGGAAGCCTGACAACCATAAAATGGTTCCCGGGTTAGTGATTTGAGAACACCGGTAGCTGGCGGCGAGTCCGCCGTATTGGTTCACATCGATTTTCGCAATCCTCAGTTTAATGAGGAATTTGACGAGTTCATCCAACTGGCCGGTTCCTCCGGTCTGTCGATCCTGACAACCATCACCGGCACCAGGGATATTCCCAATGCAAAATACTTTGCCGGCACGGGCAAAGTCGAAGAGATCCGGCGCGCCGTGGCGGATATGGCCGCCGATGTGGTCGTCTTCAATCATGCCCTGACGCCGGGACAGGAGCGCAATCTGGAAGCGGCCATCGGTTGCCGGGTGATAGACCGGGTCGGCCTGATTCTCGATATCTACTGCAACACCTGTCCACCCGGCTGGTACGGGGCTGGACGCATCTGGAACGGCAGAAAGGCGGTATTGGTCTGCGTGGTCCCGGCGAAACCCAACTGGAAACGGATCGACGTCTGATTGGCAAACGCATCCGCACGATCGGCTCGCGGCTGGAAAAGGTCCGAAGCCAACGCCGTCAAGTCCGACGCTGGCGGCAAAGATCGGCAACCCCGATCATTTCACTGGTGGGCTATACCAATGCCGGCAAGTCCACCTTGTTCAACCGGCTGAGCGGGGCGCACAGTTATGTCGCGGACAAGCTGTTCGCGACCCTGGATACCACTTTGCGTAAAGTCATCATTGAACCGGGCCATCAGGTGGTATTGAGCGATACCGTCGGCTTTATCCGCCATATTCCGCACGACTTGATAGAAGCATTCCATGCAACGCTCGAAGAGGTGAAGGAATCTGATCTGTTATTGCACGTCATAGATGTTAATGATGCACAACGTTTCTCGCATATGGAACAGGTAAACAACGTGATCCGGGATATCGGCGCTGAGGCACTGCCGCAGATTCTGGTCTTCAACAAGATCGATCTGAAAAGTGAGATTGCGGCCCGGGTCGACATAAACAATGGCAGCATGCCGCAGGTGTGGCTGTCAGCCGCAACCGGCGCTGGCGTTGACGGTTTGCTGCAGGTTATCAGCCAGCATCTGGAACCCACACGCCGGCTGCGCATATTACATATCCCGACCTCGGCCAGCAGGCTCCGGGCAGATTTGTTCCGATCGGGGGAAGTGCGCGAGGAGCACCTGGACCATGATGGCAGTTGGGTGATGCACATCAATATCTCCGCATCTTCTTTAGAAAGATTATGCCGCGATTACGGTATCGATGCAGCGGCAGTACAGTAATTTGTACTGGTAGTATGTTATAGTAGCCACTGCAACTGACAGCCTGCATCTTACTCAGAATTCTATGATCTTAATAATGTTTGGAGCGATCTAAATGGGTTGGAACGAACCGCCTGATAAAAACAAGGGCCGGGATCCGTGGGGCAGCCGGGGTAATGGCGAAGGTCCGCCGGACATCGATGAGGTTGTCCGCAAGATACAAAAGGGTATAGGTGGTTTATTCAGCAAGAAACCCGCCGCCATGAACCGGAATAATGGTTTGCCCTACACATGGTTGCTGCCGGTACTGGTGCTGATAGCCATCACGCTCTACGATGTGATTTATTTTATTGATCAGCAGGAGCGCGGGATAGTGCTTAGATTCGGCAGCTATCAGAGGATCTGGCAGCCGGGCCTGAATTTCCGTCTGCCCTGGCCGGTGGAATCGACGATCCGCCTTAATGTGGAACAGGTCCGGCCCTTGACCCATCAGGCGTTAATGCTCACCCAGGACGAGAATATCGTCGATGTGGAAGTGGCGGTGCAATGGAAGATCCGGGACTCGGAAGAATATCTGTTCAATGTCTTTGACCCCGATTACACCCTGACACAGGTGACGGAAAGCGCGGTGCGCGAGGTTATCGGCAAGAGTAAGCTGGATTTCGTGTTGACCGAGGGCCGTAGCCAGATCGCGCTATCCCAATTACAGCTGATCCAGGAGACGCTGGACAACGAATATAAAATCGGCATCCAGGTATCG
The DNA here is from genome assembly GCA_015661095.1 of Gammaproteobacteria bacterium. Taxonomy (GTDB): domain Bacteria; phylum Pseudomonadota; class Gammaproteobacteria; order Eutrophobiales; family Eutrophobiaceae; genus JACVQI01. The sequence goes on along the minus strand of JACVQI010000089.1, from coordinate 17,683 downwards.
ACTGTGCAAATGCAACCGGCCAAGCCGCCGGATGAAGTCAAGGAAGCCTTCGATGACGCCATCAAATCTCGCGAGGACGAACAGCGTTCGGTGAATGAGGCCGAAGCCTATCGCAATGACATCATCCCGCGTGCCCGTGGCGCCGCCGCCCGCCTCAGGGAGGAATCCAATGCTTATAAACAACGCGTGATCGCCAGGGCTGAAGGCGAGGCCTCCCGTTTCAGCCAATTACTGGCGGAATATGAACGGGCGCCGGCGATAACCCGGCAAAGACTCTATCTGGACACCATGGAGTCGGTATTGAGTTCAACCAGCAAGGTCTTTCTGGACGTCGATGGCAACAATAGCCTCATGTACATCCCGCTCGACAAGCTGATTCGTGATGGCAACAATAGCTCGTCCATACAGAATGATGCGCGGGCTCAACCACAGCCTGAATCTTCAGTACAGATCATCGATAATATCCGCAGCCGGACCGAGGATAGGGACAGGGGGGCAAGGTAATGAATACGCGCGGGCTCGCTATAATATTTATCATCGTCCTGATGGTATTAAGTTATTTCACCCTGTTTACCGTCAAGGAATGGGAGAAGGCAATTCTGTTCCAGTTTGGTGAAATTACCTCCGCTGATTATGGCCCGGGACTGCATGTCAAGGTGCCCTGGATGCATACGGTCCGTACTTTCGATATTCGACTGTTAAATCTGGACCAGGACCAGTCGCGATTTCTTACTTCGGAGAAAAAGGATGTTATTGTCGATTATTACGCCAAGTGGCGCATCTCCGATGTCAGGAAATTCTATCAGGCGACCAGTGGCGGCGATGTGGTTTATGCCAATAATCTGCTGGCGCAACGGATCAACAGCGCCCTGCGGGATGAATTTGGGGTTCGCACCGTGCAGCAGGTAGTCGCTGGTGAACGTGACGAGATTCTGACGATTGTCAGGGAAAATACCAGGTCACTGCCAGAGGAACTCGGCATTGAGGTTATCGATGTGCGTACCAAACGCATTGATTTGCCGGGGGAGGTGAGCAGCTCCGTCTATCAAAGGATGCGTGCCGAGCGTACGCGAGTGGCCAAGGACTTTCGTGCCCGCGGCGATGGGCAGGCGGAAGAAATACGCGCCACGGCGGATCGCGACCGCGAAGTTATACTGGCTGAAGCCTACCGTGAAGCGGAAAAAATCCGCGGTGAAGGCGATGCCAGAGCAACTGAAATCTATGCGGCTGCTTACGGGAAAAATGAGGAATTTTATGCCATGTATCGCAGCCTGAGCGCCTATCAAAACAGTTTCAGCAACAAGGATATTTTGGTATTGAAACCGGATACCGATTTCTTCAAATATTTCAACAATTCGACAGGCAAGTGAAAGCCGCAATGCACTGACAGCAGGCCGGCTTTTTTATGAAAGGTTTTACCTTATTACTTTATACTTTGTTCTTTACACTTATTACTGTTTTTAAATGTGGACCGATCTGCTTTCCGCCATTGCCCTGGTTTTCATCCTGGAAGGCGTAATACCATTCATCAATCCCGATGCCCTGCGCAAGATGTATTTAATGGCTACACAATTGAATAATCAGACTCTTCGATTCATCGGACTGTCCAGCATGCTGGCGGGCCTGGTGATGCTTTATCTGGTGCGTTAACAGACCATGCAAACCAGCGCGAAATGGTTGTTACCGGAGGGCATCGACGAAGTGCTGCCGCCGCGCGCGCAGCAACTGGATCAGCTGTGCCGGCAATTGATCGATCAGTTCGCCTCCTGGGGCTATGAACTGGTCATGCCGCCGTTGGTGGAGTATCTCAACAGCCTGCTGGTCGGCACCGGTGAAGATCTGGAATTACAAACCTTCAAATTGACTGACCAGTTGACCGGCAGGATGATGGGTATCCGCGCCGATACGACGCCACAGGTAGCCCGGATCGATGCGCATAATCTCAAACGCGACGTTCCGGTGCGGCTCTGTTACGTTGGTTCGGTACTGCACACCCGGCCGGCCGTGCATGGCGGCACCCGCTGCCCCTTGCAAATCGGTGCGGAACTGTACGGTCACAGCGGTGTGGAAAGCGACGCGGAAATTCTGTCACTGTTGCTGCAAACCCTGAACAGTTGTGGCCTGAAAACCGTACACGTGGATCTCGGCCATGTCGGTATCTATCGCGAACTGATCAACACCATCGGCATCAGCGCTGAACAGGAGAGTGTTTTGTTCGATGCGCTACAAAGGAAGGCAACGGCGGAGCTGGAAGTGGCCGTCAAAAACTGGTCGATCCGCAGGCAGCAAGCGGCCATGCTGTTGGCCTTACTGGAACTGAATGGCGACAGCCGCGTGCTGGCCGATGCGCGGCGGTTGCTGGCACGCGCCGGCAAGCGTGTTTCCAACTGTATCGATGAATTGGAGCGCATCGCTGAATTGACGCAGGCGCAGTCACGGGTGGCGCCGTTGTATTTCGATCTCGCCGAACTGCGTGGCTATCACTATCATACCGGCATGATGTTTTCCGCCTACATCCCCGGCCAGGGTCAGGAAATCGCCCGGGGCGGTCGTTATGATGACGTTGGCCGGGCCTTCGGCCGCGCCCGCCCGGCGGCGGGATTCAGTGCTGACATCAAGGCGCTGTTCAATCTGGTCGCGCGCCCGCAACCTGAACCGAGCGGCATCTATGCCCCCTGGCCGAAAACACCGCAATTACAGAAAACGATCGACAAGCTGCGCCGGGCCGGTACTAAGGTAATCTGTCAATTACCGGGTCAGTCCGGTGGCTCGGCCGAGATGGGCTGTGATCGCAAACTGGTGCGGGTTAAAGATAAGTGGAAAGTAATGAAAGTAAAAAGTGTAAAGTCCATTGTAAAAAGTGCAAAGCGAAATGTATAAAAATATTGAATACGTTTCGCTTTATACTTTTCACTTTCCACTTTTAACTGGTTCAAATGGGTAAAAACATAATCGTCATAGGCGCCCAATGGGGCGACGAGGGCAAAGGCAAAATCGTCGACTTGTTGACGGACCAGGCCAGCGCAGTGGCCCGTTTTCAGGGCGGACACAATGCCGGTCATACGGTCGTCATTGAAGGCAAAAAAACCGTTCTGCATCTGATTCCCTCCGGTATCCTGCGCGGTAACGTGCAGTGCCTGATCGGTAATGGCGTGGTGGTCAGTCCATCTGCGTTACTTGAGGAGATCCGGATGCTGGAGCAGAACGGTGTGCCGGCCCGCGAGCGGCTCAAGATCAGCGAGGCCTGCCCCCTGATACTGCCCTATCACGCCAAACTGGATCAGGCCCGGGAACAAAGCCGCGGCTCGGCGGCGATCGGTACGACCGGCCGGGGTATCGGTCCCGCCTATGAAGACAAGGTGGCGCGCCGCGCCTTGCGGGTCGGCGATTTGCTGCACCGGGAACGTTTCGCGGCCAAGCTGGGCGAAGTGCTCGATTATCACAACTTCGTGCTGCAGCATTATTACAAGGTTGAACCGCTGGATTTTCAGGAATTGCTGGATAACGCCATGCGCGTGGCCGATATCATCGCGCCGATGATTACCGACGTCTCGGAAATCCTGTACGATATACATCGCCGCGGCGGCAATATCATGTTTGAAGGCGCCCAGGGCATGTTACTGGACGTCGATCACGGCACCTACCCCTATGTTACATCCTCCAATACCACTTCGGGCGGTGCAGCTACGGGCACCGGCATGGGTTTGCTGAATTTCGATTATGTGCTGGGCATTACCAAGGCCTATACCACAAGGGTCGGATCCGGCCCGTTTCCGACCGAATTGTTCGATGCCATGGGCGAACATCTGGCCAAACGCGGTAATGAATTTGGTTCCACCACCGGACGGCCGCGCCGCTGCGGCTGGTTTGATGCCGTGGCCTTGCGGCGGTCGGCCCAGATCAACAGTATCTCCGGTTTATGTATCACCAAGCTGGATGTCCTGGATGGCCTGGAGTCCATCCAGATCTGCACGGGTTATGAGATCAATGGGAAAACGCGGTCTACCTCGCCGATCGGCGCGGAGGCCTACGCCGAATGCAAACCCGTCTACGAGGAGTTACCGGGCTGGGGGGAATCCACTCTTGGGATTAAAACTTATGAAGCTTTGCCTAAGAACGCTCGCAAATATCTGGAACGGATCGGCGCCATCACAGAAATTCCTATTGATATTATTTCAACCGGACCGGATCGGAACGAGACTATCGTATTGAAACATCCGTTTGCTAAGTCTAAAAGTCGAAGTAAAAAAGTAAAAAGTAGAAAGTAAAAAGTTGAGTGTTATTCTGAATCTGGTAACTTCATGTTCGAGCTTGTCTTCAGCGGTTTATGAGGAGGATTACAAATGAATAGAAATAACTGGTTATTTACCGGCCTGTGGGTGTTAACCCTGCTGATGGCCTCTCCAACCCAGGCTGCGGAGCAGAAGCTAACCGTCCTCAACCCGCTCGGACAACCGCCGGCCATCACCAAGGTCCCGATGGCGCCGCGGCTGGATACTCTCGCCGGCAAGACCATCTATATCGTCGATATCGGTTTTACCGATACGCATCGATTATTTACCGAAATGCAGTCCCTCCTGGGCGTACGCTATCCCGACACCAAATGGGAGGTGCGCACCAAGATCGGCACTTACTTCGAGGATGATCCCAAGCTCTGGGCCGAGATCAAGGCCCAGGGCCATGGCATGATTATCGGTGTGGGGCATTGAAGCACCTGTTCGCCGTCGGTCGTCGGCCATGGTTGGACAGTAGAAAAGCTCGGTGTACCCATCGTTGGCGTGGTCACCACCGCCTTCCGGGAACTTGCCACTTCTTATGCTTACAAGAAGGGCATGCCGAATATTCGCCTCACCTTCGTTCCGCACCCGATCACGGGCATGCCAACGGATGTGGTGCGTGGCTATCTGCAGGGAAACAATCCCGTCACTGGTAAGCCGATTCTGGATGAAATCGTCGCTGGCCTGACCCAGCCCCTGACGGCGGAAGATCAGGCCACCGGCCTGGTGGAGCGGCCCATCCCCAGACTGGTCAGCGTTTCGGATACCGAAGAGAAGCTGGTCCAGTTATTTCATGATAACGGCTGGACTGATGGCCTGCCGATCGTACTGCCCACCGAGGAGCGGGTCGCGGCTATGCTCAAGGGCACCAGCCATAAACCCGATGAACTGGTCGGCAGCATGCAGCCGTCATCGCCGCACGAAGCCTGGAGTTACACCGTGGAAAAAGTCGCGGTGAACGCGGTGATGGCCGGAGCCAGACCGGAACATTTTCCTACAATCCTGGCACTGGCCGCCAGCGGCGTCACTTCATTGTTTACTTCGACCACTTCATTTGCGCGCATGGGGGTCATTAACGGTCCGATACAAAAGGAACTAAATATGAACGCCGGTATCGGCGCTCTTGGTCCCTTCAACCAGGCCAACTCCATCATCGGCCGGGCCTGGACTCTGCTGTCCATGAATCTGAGCGGGAGCGGACGCATTGGCCAGACTTATATGGGCAGCCAGGGTAACAACTTTAATTACAACAACCTGCTGTTCCCCGAGAATGAGGCGCAACTGCCGGCTGGTTGGAACCCGCTGCACGTGCAGCAGGGTTACAAACCAGAAGAGAGCGTGATCAGCATTTTCACCGGCTGGGGCTTTATCCACGCCGACCAGAGTTTCAGCAAGGACTTCCACACCCAGATCCCGCACTGGCTACAATTCATCAGCCCGTTTTCCTCAGCAACCTTGCTGCTGGATCCGACCATTATCAAGCAACTTAAAACCTATGAGGGCTTCGACTCGAAAGAACAGTTACGCGACTGGATCTTCGATAATACCAAGTTAACCGCCAAAGAATGGCGCGAGGACTATTACAGCGTTCAGAATTTCGTCCTGCCGGTCGGCCGCAAGGGCGATGAGCCCTATGCCTCCTGGATGAAACTGCCGGATGATGCCATGGTGCCACGGATCTCCAGAGCATCGCGTATCACCATCATTTCTGTGGGCGGCGAAACCAATCTGTTCTGGCAGCCAGGCGATTTCGGTCTGACCACCAGCGTCTCCATCGATAAATGGCGATAGACTGAACACTGAGGCACGGAGGACACCGAGCAATGAAAATGACGACTATGTGTCGCTGCCGTTTTAATCATGGTCGGGCACGGGGACGCCGTTCATGCGGCCGGTACTTCACCCTCCGACGCCGCGGCACCCGGCACCGTCGTGGCCGGTATTGTCGAATGCGGCGACGGTTATACCTCGCATGAACTTTATGACGTCAAACTCACTCTACTGGAGCTGCTGCGTGGCGAGGCGGCCGGGCAGCGCCTCGCTGGGGCAACGCCAGCACCGGGCGTTGGACAGGAATATATTCTGGTGCGGATCAAGTTCGAATATTACGCCCGCGGCCGGCCGGGTGACTGTGAACATGCCGTCAAGCCGGAACATTTCACGGCCTGGTCATCGAACGGCACTGCCTATACAGCGCCCACGGTGGCCATGCCGGAACCCAGCTTGCGCGGACTCCTGCACAGCGAACAGTCACTCGAAGGCTGGATCGCCGTACAGGTGGCGCCGGATGATGCCAAACCCTTGCTCACTTTCAGCGTCGATGACACCGGCGCCGTCCAGCACGGCGGCAAGTTGTGGTTCCAGCTTTATCACTAAGCGGTTTGCCTGGATAACGCCAGCAGTCATTACTTTCAACCACCAATCAGTACGGCAATCATGAAGGCCGCGTCACGCTCACTAATTCGTACACTAACAATTCTCATCCTGATATTCAGTATGGCCGGATTTTGGCAGATGCTGTTGGCGCAGGAAAGTATCACGCCCGCTCCGGCTTTCAAGGCCGTGGAACTGACGGCCATGCCGCAGTCGAACTGGATCACTAACGGCGGTAATCTCTACAACCAGCGCTATTCGCCGTTGACATTGATCAACCGCGACAACGTCTCCGACCTCAAGGCCGTCTGGCGTACGGGCTTGAATGGTTCCGGTATGGGACCCCAGCACTCAGGCCAGGCGCAACCGTTGGTGTACGAAGGCGTGCTCTACATCATCACCGGCGAGAACGATGTCTTTGCCATCGATATCGTCAGCGGCAAGATCTTGTGGGCGTACCAGGCCGGACTCAACCCAGATGACATCGTCGGCTGTTGCGGCTGGGTCAGTCGTGGCCTGGGGATGGGCGACGGCAAGATCTTCGTCGGCCAGCTCGATGCCAAACTGGTTGCACTCGATCAACGCACGGGCAAGGTCGTGTGGTCGGTACCAACCGAAAACCCGCGCGTTGGTTACAGTATTACCAGTGCCCCGCTGTATTACAACGGGCTGGTGATCACCGGCTATGCCGGCGGTGATATGGGTATCCGGGGCAGGGTCAAGGCGTTTGACGCGAACGATGGCAAGCTGGTGTGGACCTTTCATACCATCCCCGGACCGGGCGAATATGGCCATGAGACCTGGCCGCGGGACAATCCTATCTGGCAATACGGCGGCGCCCCGGTGTGGCAGACGCCGGCCGTCGATCCGGAACTGGGCCTGATCTACTTCGCCACCGGCAATCCCGGTTCCGCCCTAAGCGGCGCCATGCGCGCCGGCGATAACCTGTTCAGCGATGCCATCGTCGCGCTGGATGTCGCTACCGGTAAATACCGCTGGCATTTTCAAGAGGTGCATCACGATCTGTGGGATTATGATGCCGCCAATCCGGTGGTGTTGTTCGATGTCGAAATAGATGGCAAGCAGCGCAAGGGGCTGGCACAGGCCGGCAAGACCGGTTGGGTTTATCTGCTGGATCGCGTGACCGGCAAACCGCTGGTCGGTATCGAGGAACTACCGGTACCGCAGGAACCGCGGCAGGCAACCGCCGCCACCCAACCGTATCCCGTCGGCGATGCGCTGGTACCGCAATATATTGATGTAAATCCCGGTGATAATGATCTGGTCAACGAAGGCCGGATATTCACGCCCTATTATAAGGAGCCGGTGTTTTATAAGCCCATGGCGGCCGTCAACTGGCCGCCGAGTTCCTTTGATCCCGAAACCGGTCTGATGTATATCTGCGCCAGTGATGCCATCAATGGCGCCAAAGTCGATGCCGAGCAGGTCGATGACCCGACCTTCCAGGGCATGTTTTATAACGGCTCCTGGGTCATGTCCGGTACACAGGGCCGGGGCATACTCGCGGCGCTGGACGTCCGCAGTAATAGGTTAGTCTGGAGACGCCAGTGGGCGGATACCGGCAATGGTTCCATTGTCACCGCCGGCGGCTTGTTATTCGTCGGCCGCGATGACGGCCGCTTGACCGCCCTCGACAAGCGCAATGGCAAGCATTTGTGGGAGTTCCGCACAGACGCCGGCGTCAATTCGACCGTGACCACCTTTGCACACCAAGGCGAACAATATGTGGCGGTGCTGGCCGGCGGCTCGGTGTTCGGTGGCCAGCGCGGCGACGGGGTCTGGTTATTTTCGCTCAAGGGGACGCTGAAACCGTTGCCACCACCGCCCTCGCGTTTCACTCCGGCCACGGCAGCACAAGTGCCGGTGGGACGGGTCGCCAATCTGGAAACCGGCAAAAACATATACAACGAATCCTGCCAGTATTGCCACGGCACCGGCGGTGAAGGCGGCGGCCATGTTGGCGCGGAGCGTCTGACGTCGGCCCTGAGCCTGCAGGATATCATGAATATCCTCGGCACCGGCCGCAATGCCATGCCGGCCTTCAGCACCATGCTGTCAGTCGAAGAGATGCATGATGCGGCCAGCTTTGTCCTGGAAGGGTTAGTTCGCGAATAATCCGCGGACATTATGTACAGCCTGCAGGATGAAAAGATAGCGGCGGCTCTGGCCCGTTTGCACTGCGAGGCTGAGGCTGATCCGGAACGTTGGGCTCACGATAAAACCACCATGTCCAATGATTTGGTGCGGATGGGGGATTTATACCTGGGGATTACAGAAGCAGAAGGGAAACTGCTGTATCTGCTGGCCCGTTGCTGCCAGGCACGGCGCATCGTGGAATTCGGCGCCTCCTATGGCATCAGCACCCTGTATCTTGCCGCCGCCGCCCGCGCTAATCACGGCCGCCTGATTACGACCGAAGTGCATCCGAAAAAATGCGCCGCGATCCAGGCGACGATTCACGGTGCCGGCTTGACGGATGTGGTGGAGCTATTGGCGGGCGATGCGCGAGAGACCTTGTCCGGTATCGATGGCGCGATCGATTTCGTGTTTCTCGATGGCTGGAAAGGCCTGTACCTGCCGGTATTGAATATCCTCAAACCGAAACTCCGGCACGGCGCCCTGGTCGTGGCCGATAACATCACTCACAGCGCCGCCCGGGATTATTGCGCGGCAGTGCGCGCGCATGATTCGGGGTTTGTTTCCGTAACACTGGATCAACAGGAGTTGAGTTACTACATTTGAACCATGCTTATGACTGCCAGAATCCCATCACTCTCTGCACGAACCAGAAGCTGGCGGTTGTACCGATGAGATAAGTGGTTAGCCGGGTGAGGAGTTGTTCCCGGGCTGACAGGATATGCTGATACGGCAGTCGCTGGATGGCGTGCATGGCAACAGCGAGCGCGATGACGAAGAGTATCTGCCCGATCTCCACGCCTAAATTGAAAAACAACAGGGCCGCGGGCAGTTCTGATTGCGGCAAGCCGATGGCGCGCAATACGGCGGCGAATCCGAATCCATGCAGCAGCCCGAAGCTGCTGGCGACAGTGATGGGATAACGCCAGGCCCATGAGTGCTTGCTGCCGGCCGCCAATTCATGGGCGAGGAAGACGATGCTCAAGGCGATCAGGGCTTCCACCGGTGGCACGGGTAGTTCCACCAGGCGCAGCGTCGACAAGGCCAGGGTCAGGGAATGGGCCAGAGTGAAACCGGTGATCGAAATCAGGATACGGCGGCGGGTGCGGGCGATACCCATCAGACAGACAATGAACAACAGGTGATCGACTCCGGCATGGATATGCTGTATGCCCAGCAGCAGATATTCCCGCGCCACGCCCAGCGTGGTTGGCTGTTCCGGCACATGCCAGTTGGGTTGACCGGGTTGCAAAATATGACTGTAGGTTTCTCCATGCAAAAATTCCAGCCGGAACAGACTGGTCACAGAGGGATTGATGACTGGAAATTGCAGGCCCAGTGGTTGCCCGGCAAGCCCATTCGCACAAGTGTATTGCTGCTGGCCGATATAGGCGTCCGGATACTGTGACTTGATGGCTGCGCCCCATTCCCGGCAGCTCTCCGGCATGATCAAACTGGGCAGGGTGAATTCAGGAATGGAAGTGGGTATCTTCCATTGCGCGGTGAATTGCTGGACGGCGGTTTCTTTAATCTGAATAAAAATCGGCCGGGATTCGTGCGCCAATACACCTTCAGTCACAAGTAACAAGTGACAGGTAACAAGTAACAGCAAAACTTTAAAATTAGATTGCATTGCTAATCCGGGATTATCTTCACAGCGTAAGTTTTAACAATGTCGTTGATGGCCGCTTCGGTTTTCTCGCGCACGCGTGCCTGTTCAGCGTCGTCCCGCACACGCTCGATGATTTCCGCCAGCTCCGGGAATCGACCGGATTCCTTTTTGATCAGCAGGATTAAATGCAAACCGTAAGACGACTCATAAGGTCCGTACCAGTGTTTGTCGTCCGGCGTCAAAGCGAAGATCGCTTCCGCCGTTGCGACGCCGAAATGCGAAGCAACGAAATCGGGCGTCCGCTCCACGTAATTGGCGTGATATAAAAAGCGGTCGCCGTATTGCAGGCTGTCCGCGAAGGCCACTTGTTTGCCATTCAATTCCCGCAGGGTATTCTCGGCCAGCAGTCGGACTTGTTCACGGTTATGGCGTTCATAATCAAAAAACACATGAGTGAACGTGACGAAGGGTTGCGCGTAATATTCGTTTTTGTGGTCGTTGTAATAAACCTTGATTTCCGCTTCAGTCAGTCCGCCGCCGGCGCTGATGAACCCCTGGGTGAGAAATTCCAGTTTTTGTACCAGGCGCCGCTTGATAACGTAGTCATTATCGTTCAGCCGTAAGGCCAGCGCTTCCCGATACAGGACCTCCTCTCGCACCAGATCGTCGATCAACCGCTGCCGATCCGGCGGGCTCATGGTATCGAATTGTTGCGAGAAGTATTGCCGGTTGAATGCCTGGGACCGGTATTGCATGAAATCCAGCAACGCCTCGTGGTTGATGACAATGGTTTTAGCATCAGGCGCAATAGCTGATTTTAGCGATATAAGTTCGAACACTAAAAACAGCATGCCGCCTATCAGCAAGAAATGCAGCAGTGGTTGTCTAAGCAATTGCTTCATGGGGAAAGCCGTCAAACACGATTGTTATCGTTGCTTGTATCTGATCATGATGGTTAACAGGAATTTCACTAAGGATTTCTACCTTGATCAAACCCGCTCCGATTTGCGAGCCATTGAGTTCATCGGCCAGTTTAGAAAATGAGGTGCGCATACATTCAGGGTCAGGAGATAACGTCTCCATCAAAAATATCGAATATACATACGCATCTTACCTTTTGAAAATCGTGATACTTGTTTACTGGAGGAGTCCAAATACGGATATTCGGTTCGAAAAAGGCTGCATGGAGGTGTCGGACGAATAGCGATTAAAGGCTATGGAGGCGGAGAACCTGCGGTTATTTATCGCCCTTTTGGCGCAGGAGGTGGGCAGCTACCATTATCCGAGGGTGATGAGCATGAAGCCCAATTCTGTGAAATATAAACATTTTGCCTTGTCCCCTTTAACTGACAATGGATAAATTTCCGATGAATAATATCCTATTCCCTAATCATCATTACAGCAGAAATGGCTAATTAAGGGATGCTTAACGATTAGCCCTTATTTCTCAACAGATTGACAAGATGATCGCGCAGCAATTTGGTTTCTAAAGGGATTTTATTACGAATATATACCCGGGATTTCTTTCCAGGGCAGCTGTGATCAGCACCCCATAGGCCATACCCCTCGATGAAAGCCAGCGATTCAATAAGCAGGCGCGTTTATATCTCTATCAGTCTATCCAAAAAACGAAGTGATTTATTAATTACTAAAGCAAATTTCACACCAATGTAATTTTCTTCAAACTATTATTCTAAATGTTGTTGATAAAAATCAATTAAACAACTATTCTTTGTAAGGGCAAATTCCACACCAGATCTGTGAAACTTAAATAAATCAGAGGGGGTTTGATGAAATCTAAAAAGATTTTCCGTAGAAAAAAACTGTCTATGGCAGTATCGGTCGCTTGCGCAATGATGGGCAGCGGAATAGATAATTTCACCTATGCTCAGGATACTAAGGGTGGCCTGGAAGAGATCACAGTCACCGGTTCGCGTATTACCAAAAGAGACCTGTCTGCACCCAGCCCGGTGATGACGGTAGGTGCCGAAGCATTCGAAAACTCATCAACTATTAGTATCGAATCGGTCCTTAACGAGTTACCCCAGTTTGCCCCGGGAGACACTCAGTTCGGTGCCGGTGCAGCCGACGTCCAGAGTTCTGCCTCCAATACACCCGGCGCCTCCACCCTGAACCTGCGTGGATTGGGCCCCAACCGTAATCTGGTGCTGATCAATGGTAAGCGCCCGCAGCCTTCCAACGCCACCCTGGTGGTTGACATCAATACCATTCCGGCTTCAGCCATTCAAAGCGTGGAAATCATCTCCGGTGGGGCTTCTGCCGTGTATGGCGCGGACGCCATGGCGGGTGTGGTGAATTTCATCCTCAAGGACGATTTCCAGGGTATCGAACTGGATTACCAGACCGGCCAGACTGGGGAGTCCGATGGCGCTGAAAACAAATTCAGCATACTGGTGGGCGCTAACGCAGACGAAGGACGTGGAAATATCATGATTGGAATGGACTGGTACAAACGTGATGCAGTTTTGCAGAGAGATCGGGATTTCTTCGTCAACGGTTGGATGGACCCGGCCAACGGCGGCGGCGGCTTCATGAATATGCCCAGCTACGCAGGCGGTCAAGGTGGACCAACCATAGCAGGTGGAACAAACCTGCCTTCCCAGGCGGTGGTTGATTCCCTGTTTCCCCAGGCGCCAGCCGGCTCCGTGGGTCGTAATTCCGAGTTCCGCTTCAATCAGGACGGTACCATCTTCGTCACCAAACAGGGCTATGGCTACAACGGCCCGCTCAACTGTCTGGACTGCGGCAACTTTTCCATGGTAAAGAAGTTGAGTAACGGTGATCTGCTACAGAACGTAACGACAGGATACCTGTCCGCACCCATGGAAAGACACTCTATCTTCATGAGTGGTGATTACGACATTACGGATAATATCAGCGGCTTTCTCCAGGGTAACTACGTTAAACAGGAAATTAAGACACGCGGCGGCATCCCCCCGGCCGTTACCATATGGCAGGCACCGATACCCCGCGACGGTCGGGCATTGCCAGCCAATCTGAACACACTGCTGGATTCCCGCACTACTCCCGCCGGTGACTGGAGCCTGTACCAGGTAATGAACTTCAGCGGTCCCATAGACGCAATACATACCAATGATGTTTGGCAGATCATGGGAGGTTTAAGAGGGGAACTGATGAACGATGACTGGTCCTGGGAACTCTATTATTCCCGTGGACAGACCGACGTTCTTGACGAAAACGAGAATCTGATTTCCCTGCAGCGTTACCAGTTTCTGGTTTCGCGACCGAATTTCGGCAGGGGCGTCAATTTTGCCAGCAGTCTACCCGGTTATCAAAACTCAGGCCGAGGCTATAACATAGACTGTCCTACCGGTCTCCCAATCTTTGCTAGTTTTGTGCCGGATCCGGAATGCGAAAGGGGGATTGACAGCCGGATGCTCAACCAATCCACCCTGACCCAGGATATTATCGAAGGTAATTTACAGGGCGGGTTTGGTAATTGGTTTAAACTTCCGGCCGGTGAAGTGCTTTTTTCTGTAGGTGGTACCTACCGTGAAAACGAGTTCAAGTTTCATCCGGGCAACGACGGTTCGGAAACAATTTTCGATAATCCCATTGGTATCTTTTCCAATGCCTCCACCAGTGGTTACGTGGATGTGACGGAAGGATACTTTGAACTGCTGATCCCCGTACTGGAAAAGCTGGAAGTGGAGGGCGGCTATCGCTATTCCAATTATAACACTGCTGGTGGCGTCAGCACCTGGAAGGGCCTGGGCACCTGGGAGGCCCGTGATTGGCTTACTTTCCGGGGCGGTTATCAATTTGCCACACGTGCACCGAACATCAATGAACTGTTTGCCGCGAACACCCTGACGGTTGTTGCTCATCCCGATCAGGATCCGTGTTCCGTAACCACCCTGTCGTCCTGGGGTAATGTTCCGGGCAACCCGGACCGACTGCAGGTGCAGGCTCTGTGCCGTGCCATTATCGGTAACAGTACCTCCGGTTTTGATACGCAGACCTACAGTATTACCGGCATCTCCGGCCCATCTGGATTCCACCGGCAGACTCCACCGTTCTTCCCGCTGGAAATTGCGATATTTAAGGGTAACGCGGACTTAGGTGTGGAAGAAGGCAAAACCTGGACTGTAGGTACGGTCATTTCTAATCCTTTTGACGGCATGTTTAACCATGACTGGCTGAACAACCTGACTCTTGTTGTTGATTTCTATCACATAGAGCTGGCTGACACTATTGCGCCAATCTCCGTAGCAACGGTGTATAACAACTGTATGAACTATAACGGTGTATCTAACCCGACCTATGACGTCAACAACTCATTCTGTCGGATGATCCGCCGTGATCCTACCACGGGTGACCGGGCGGAAGTGGATGCGCCTTTCTTCAACCTGGGTAGTACCCAAACCGTAGGCGTGGATATGCAGCTTGACTGGAGCCACGATCTCGGTCCGGGGTCATTCGGGATACATGCCCTCGTCAACTATCTGGATTTATTTGAGTATCAGGCTGAGCAGGGTGGTGTCGTTAACGATGCAACCGGTACACTGGGTGGTTTTGCTGCGGGTCAGGGTAGTAATTACGACTATAAGACGAATACCACTTTCAGCTACACATGGAATGACTTCTATATTGGCATGAACTGGCGCCACCTGCCCAGCATTGAATCTGAAGCGGCAGCCACGAACCCCAATACGACAACATTAGGCGCCGGTGTTTATAATATCTTCGACATGGGTGCAACTTACAACTGGGACAGATACTCTTTCCGTGTCGGTGTCGACAACCTGCTGGACGAGGATATAGTCGTGGTCGGAGCAATCCCTGGTGTGGATAGTAATACTGACGCAACCAATGGTAATTACGATCAACTGGGACGTCGCTGGTACATCGGTGTGAAAGCAACCTTCTGATCTGTGGAGTAATACTATTCATAACAGCCGGCCCTGCCCTGGGCCGGCTGTTTTTTTTGGAGCCCGCTACAGGATATATTTCACAGTCCGGTTGCGAATAAACTGCGACACAATCCATTTCTCCCCGTTTTGCGGCGGTGTGCCGGCATGCAGCGTTCGCAGATCAGAATTTCCATTCGCTAATGCATTGACGAAAAAAAATCCTTCGCCCGTCTTTCCCTTATGACTGATGTCAAGTTTCGGGAAGACTGTTTCCCCACCGCTGTAATCATCATTTAGGTAAATCAGGAAGGTAATTATCCGTTGGCCATTTTCGGTGATTTCCTGCTGGTAATTGGGCAGATCCGGATCGATAAAATCATAATGGTCCGAAATCTCCTGACCTGGTTGGTAATTAAGGATTGCAGTTCCTTCCATCTGTACCATGGGTACGCCACAGGCCGCACTCATGCGTTCCTGGATTAGAAAATGAACCAGGTCATTTTCCACCAGATTGAATTCTGCTATGGAATTGGTCCGCTTGGCGGACTGATAGTTGCGCTTGGTTACTGCATCATAGACCAGCGCCGGTTTCAGACGCTGGCTGGACAGACGGATAAGCCACCGGCACACCGGTGCCGGTAGAAACTCCGGAAATGATTTTATCAGAGGGTCTTCATTTAGAGTGGTTGCGGGAGGTGCAGCCAGCCAATTTTGAAGATTGATGTTGGCTGGATATTGAATCCAGAAGCCAGGATCCGGTTCGGTCAAAAGACTTTTATCTGAATCGGGCTCACCGGCTTCAGCAAGCAATACCAGTTGTTCACGAGCAGATTCCGATCCCAGTGCTGCCGCATGAGCCAGAGTATTTAAAGCCTGCTTCCAATTTTTCTGCTGGAATATCCCTATGCTTTGAAAGACGGCAACAAGGGTAATCGCATCGGTAATTCCTGCTTGGGCCGCTTCAAGGATAAATTCGGCCCCTTCTCTGGGCAGATAGGGTGCACGATCACCCACCAACAGACGCTTGCCAAGCGCAGTCTTTGCGATCTGGTCGCCTTGCTGAGTGGCCAGTGCCAGTATATTGATCGCTTCGTCGTGGTCTCCTTTTGAGTCAAGTTCCTCAGCTTTTGTGAGTATTGAATTGGAAGAACCTTTTTTCATATTATTGAAACCCTATTGAATTTTCACTCCAGGAACCCAGTTTACGAGATAAAACTAGCCACATAAATTAAACAATCGCTATCCTGTAAAAATTATGGAATTCATTTCATAATGTGATTGTCTCATCAAATTAAATCCATTATTCTCTAATTCTACGAATTATTTGAGGCGTCTGTATTATTATAAAAATCAGAATTATAGACTTTCCTTATGCGCTACATCGGCCAAGAAATTTCTGCCTTTGGGCCTTGATAGGACTAGTCTCACCGTTGTCTTACGCTCAGGATAGCGCTTTTCTGGCTTGCGCCAAATATACAGACAGAGAAATGAGAGTAACCTGCCTGGAAGCTGCCCTCAATGAGGCACTGAAGCAGCAGAATGCGACGACAAACTCTTCCAGGAGTAAGGACGATACTGCAAAGAAAATTGTCGGATTTGATCGGAGTACTATACCTAATGCACCTGCAGCCGGCGCTGCTACAAATCATGATCGCGTGGACGCCTTTGGCACAGAAAAACAGGCTCAGGTAGTCACTACAAATACGGGCAATGAAGAACTTCTAGATGAGATATCAGCCCTGAATAGTATAAAACCGAATATGTGGAATATCACTCTGAATAGCGGTCAGGTATGGCAGCAGGTGCATCCTAAACGCTTTGCTTTAAAGACAGGTGATACGGTTCGAATCTCTCCATCGCGGTGGGGAAATAGTTTCAGATTGACGACTTCAAGGCTTAGCGGCTTTATTCAAGTGAGCAGAGAAAAGTAGAAACAGGTATCACCTGTAAATATATATAGAGTGTAGTAATTCTTGCGGCAATTCCATTTATATCAATAATAACTTCACCTTCTGGTACTCAACTGACGTCATTTCAAGCTTAGTTTATGTATTCCCCCAATGTTACCTCTGACGAAAACGTTAAAGGGTAAACACCATCTTTCTTCTTCAGATTCATTCAGTGCTGCAGAATGCATCACAACTGATGGGAACAAACAGATCTCATTCGTCTTTGGTCTATGACCAAAATGTTTGCAGTTATAAATATTAGGTGAATCTATATCGAGATCGAGTGCTGGTGGAAATGGAATCAGACTCAGAATATCTCGATAAAATATGAGATCGCCACTGGTTTCTGAAACCTTCAAATACAACACACCGGAGATCAAGGAATTATTGTGTGTGTGTGGAACACATTGGTCACCGGGG
>JACVQI010000283.1 GCA_015661095.1 Gammaproteobacteria bacterium | reverse complement strand
GAAAAGGATCAACGGTGACCGCGTGGGACCACTTTTCATTATCGAAAAGAAACGGCGATTCGGCACTGGAACCCAGTATAAATTTTCCGCCCGGGACCGTCACGTCGCCCGGCAGCGGGCCGCGGTTAGTTGCATCACGACGCAGATGCCGGACCGAGGCAAAGTCCGGGGCCGGATATCCCAGCGTCTGCCTGGAATACGTGTACGCCTCATTATGCATGTCCTGGTGAAAGGCCGCGAACTGATAGATAAAACTGTCCTGCTCGCTGGCGTACTCCCCAGTCAGGCGCCCCAGCAACTTGTCGCGGATGCTGTCGATATAGCGCAGACATTCGTTCAATGGTAACAGCGGCAGATCCCACCTGACTTCATGCTCTATGTCGATGGAGTCATACAAGGCATCGCCGTTCGGCAAGGTTGGTTCATAGCCATAGAGACTACGCAGGATGAACTGTTCATAAAACCAGGCGGCATGGCCAATCTCCCACAGTAAGGGATTGACGCTGGGCAGCTTCGGTCCAAGCAGTTGCTCCCGATCCAGCCCCGCCACCAGCTCCATGGTTCGTGTATGGGTATCGTTTAATATTTCCGAAAGATAATTATTTGTTACAATCTTAGTCATGCGCAGCTCACTCATCCCCTGAAGGATATAGTAATTGAACATCCTGCAAATTACACCCGCCGAACGTGGTTCCAAATCGGGCAATCGCACCACCGCACGGCGCTGGGCACAACTGCTGCGCAACCTCGGTCATCGGGTGACAACGGCAACCTCCTATAACGACGAAGCGGCGGACCTGCTGATTGCCCTGCACGCGTGGCGCAGCCGGGCTGCCATCGCCCGATATCATGCCCTGTTTCCCGATCGGCCGCTGATCGTGGCTCTGACCGGAACCGATATCAACGATTACATAAAGCGCGACCCGGAACCGACGTTAAACTCTCTCAAGGTGGCTACTGCCCTGGTCTGTTTTCACGATCTGGTCCGGGACATCACGCCGGTACCTTTCCGGCATAAACTGCATGTCATCTATCAGTCCGCGCAACCACTGGTTAGAAAACCAGCCCGGCGCCATTTTGATGTCTGCGTCATCGGTCACCTGCGTGAGGTCAAGGACCCGTTACGCACCGCCCACGCCGTGCGCGACCTGCCGCCGACCTCGAAGATCCGCGTCAACCAACTGGGTAAAGCACTCGATCCGAAATTGCGCAAAGCTGCGACCGCGGAGATGCCTACCAATCCCAGCTATCGCTGGCTGGGAGAAGTGCCGGGCTGGCGCGTGCGCCGGGAATTGTCGCGCACCCGCCTGATGGTGATCAGTTCGCTGGCCGAAGGTGGGGCCAATGTGATCTCCGAAGCCGTTGTCGCCGGCGTGCCGGTGATTGCATCGGCGATAGCCGGCAATATCGGACTGCTTGGTCGAGACTATGCCGGCTATTATCCGGCCGGAGATACCCAGTCCTTGCGCGCCCTGCTCCTGCAGGCTGAGAACTCGCCAGCATTCCTGACGAAACTGGAACGCCAATGCGCCGCGCGACGGCATCTGTTTACCAGGGAAGCGGAGCAGGCAAGCTGGAGGAAACTGATTAAGCAATTGTAGGTCGGATTGAGCGGAGCGAAATCCGACAGGAATTATAAATGGCGGATTTCATTATATTCAATCCGCCCTACGAGCAGGCCGGATGAGCTCGGCGAAATCTGACACGAATCACAAACGGCGGGTTTCATTGCATTCAACCCGCCCTACGTGTAACTCCTCACCCCTCACTCCTAACTCCTCACTTAATCCGCCACATACCTTAGCTGCTTCAGGTTCGTCCCGACTTCAACATCGGTCTTCAGACGGACCAGTTCGCGGCTCAACTCGGCATCTGCCCGGTGCTCGCGCAAGCGATCCCCGCTTTTCCCCGGCGGGGGGTTGGCCAGCAGCGCATCCAGCGATCCCTGGCTGCTAATCAATTCCTGGGCGGATTTCGGGCCAATTTTTGGTACGCCTTTGATATTGGTCGTGGCATCGCCGGTCAACGCCCAGTAATCGACCAACTGGTCGTGCCGCACGCCGTATTTTTCCAGCACCCAGGCACGGGTGCAGGCCAGATCGTGGAAATGATCGTAGACGCTGATATGGTCATCCAGTAACTGCAGAAAATTTTTGTCCGTGGTCAGGATTATCACCTGCCCCTGGGCACGGCTAATGGCCAGGGCCATGGTGGCGATGACGTCGTCCGACTCATAACCATCGACACAGACGCTGCGCACACCCACGCCTAGAAAGGCCTCTTCGAAACGGGGTATGGCGGCGAGCAGCGCCGGCGGTGTCGGTTTGCGATTGGCCTTGTAGGCCGGATATAAGCGATGCCGCCAGGTCGGCGCATGGCTGTCGAATACGCAACAGGCATGGCTCGGTTGATGGGTATGCAACGCCCGCTGCAGAGAATGTGCGGCGCTGTTGATTAACTCTTCGTCTATCGGGCTGTCGTCATGCTGCCGGGCCTCGTACAAGCGCCGCACCAGATTGAAACCATCGACGAGCAAAACTTTCATAATGGATCGTGTATATCCAGAATT
>JACVQI010000088.1 GCA_015661095.1 Gammaproteobacteria bacterium | reverse complement strand
AGTAGACCAGTTCGGGTCGTTGCACGAGGCCAATCGGCACTTCAAAAAAGACACTATAACCTGTGGCAGGAAAACAATCAGCTGAAGAATGATAACTCTAAGTTGGATGGCGAGAATAGGGCCTGGGCAACTAAGAGAGACGAAGTTAAGCAAGAAGTCATTGAACGGCTTAACAGCAGAAGCGAAGCCGAGGCCCAAGTTCAGTCAATCACAACAGAACTGAATCGGCAAAAGAGGCAGTACGAGCTCGTCTGCGGCTTTATTGCGATGGTAGCCGAATCCCCGTCGGTGACCGATTCAGCAGACGTTATAATCGGCATTTTCGAGACTCTGAAAAAGCCGGGATGGCAGCTTCTTATTTTGCCTACCAACGGCGGCGAATGCCTTGTTATTATCTGGGCGATCATCAACGGCTCACTGTTACCGGTATTGCCGCTGCACATCCTCTGGATCAATCTGATCACGACCGTGGCCCTGGCCATCACCCTGGCATTTGAGCCGGTCGAAGCCGGCACGATGAAAGTTCCGCCGCGGGGCCGAAACGCACCCCTGATCGAACCGCACCTGATCTGGCGTATCATCCTGGTTTCCGTGATCATGGCGGCCGGAACCTTTGGTCTTTTTTATCTGGTGCGATCGCATGGCCAGAGCCTGGAAGCGGCCAGGACCGTGGCGGTCAATACCATAGTCTTCTTTGAGATCTTTTACATCTTTAATACCCGCTACCTGACTGCCAGTGTCTTAAGTATCAAGGGGTTGTTGGAAAATAAAGTCATACTCATCGGGGCCGCCGCGGTTATCATCTTACAGATGCTGTTCACCTACTGGCCGACCTTTAACCGCCTGTTCCAGACGGAACCGATAAATCTGGGGAACTGGTTACTGGTACTGGCGATTACTGTTTGCATCTTTTTCATCGTGGAACTGGAAAAGATGTTATTAATAAATACAAAATACACGCGACAGGAGCAAGAATAATGTCAGACCTGCCCAAAAAACTGCTCGGAAATACCGGATTTGCCTCAACCACACTGGGTTATGGCGCCATGGAACTCCGCGGCAGCGGCCCCTATGCCCCCCAGTTGGCCGATACTGAGGCCGAAAAACTTCTCAATCAGGTACTGGATGCCGGTATCAATTTCATCGATACCTCCATTTGTTATGGCCGTAGTGAAGAATTAATTGGCAAATATCTTTCGCGCCGGCGTTCGGAATATTTTCTCGCCTCCAAATGCGGTTGCGTGGTCGGTGCAATCGGCATGCACGAACACCTGCATACGGCGGATAATATACGGCGCGGGGTAGAAAACAGTTTACGCCTGCTGAAAACCGACCACCTCGATCTGCTGCAATTTCACCGCAGCCTGACAAAAAGCGAATATGAACAGGAGGGGGCTCTGCAGGAGGTGTTAAAAATCAAGGCTGAAGGTAAAACCCGCTTCCTGGGTGTATCCGCCATCCTGCCGAACATGACCGAGCATATAGCCATGGGTTGTTTCGACGCTTTCCAGGTACCCTACTCCGCCTTGCAGCGCGATCATGAAGCCGTCATACATAAGGCCTCCGCGGCCGGCGCCGGCATCATTATCCGTGGTGGCGCCGCTCGTGGCACGCCGGAAGACTGGAACAAGCGCTGGTATTACATGATTGATAAGGACACTCTGCAACACCGTTGGGATCAGGCCGGTCTGGATGACCTGCTTAACGGTATGAGCCGTATTGAATTCACCATTCGATTCACGCTATCGAATCCGGACCTGGACACCACCATCATCGGCACCGCCAACCCGCAACATCTGCGGGACAATATCGCATATGCCTGCAAAGGACCGTTAGCGGATGAGATCGTTGCGGAAGCCAAACAGCGCCTGGCCGCCGCTGGCTCGGTTCCGTTAGCAGTTTAACCCCATCTCTCACCTCCTGCCGCTATGTGATAATCTTCGACAGGTTTGGTCAGTGACACCAGGCGATATCGCTTATCAATTATGAAATTTAGAAGCTTACCCTTGTTATGTTTTATCTCCCTGTTCGTAATGACAGCCTGCAATGATATCCGGCAGGACGACAGCGACAATATCCCTCCCGAGTTAGTGTTACAGGATCACAACCTGGCAAATAAAATATTTGCGGTCAAAACAAATCAGATAATTGACCAGACCAGATTACTTAATGCGGTTTCCGAAGCTGAATATATTCTGATTGGCGAGACCCATGACAATATTCAGCATCATCAAATACAGGCCGCTATCATTGATTACCTGTCGGAATCGAACAGTACCGCCAGTGTTGCATTTGAAATGATTGATACTGAACAGGGACGTATGCTTGAAAATAACATAGTCACTTCTCCTGACTATTTAATCGCACTGTTGAATCATTTTCAGTCTGGCTGGGAATATGAGATCTATTACCGGAATTTATTCGATAGTGTAATCAGGGCTGGTTACAGTATCAACTCGGCGAATATCGAGCGGAATCATCTGATCGAGATGATGGACGCAGACACGAATGAGCTGCCAGCGGATCTCGCTAATATACTTTCTCGCAATTCACTAACGCCGCAAATTACGGCTGACATGGAACTGGACATAATCGACTCGCATTGTGGGATGCTGAACAAGGAGCAGGCTCAACCCATGCTGCGCGGGCAACGTATAAGGGATGCCGCCATGGCCATGAGTCTGTTAAATAGTAATGCCGCGCTTAAAGTCCTAATAGCGGGAAATGGCCATGTCCGTAACGACTGGGGCGTTGCCAGGTATCTTGATCAAGGGGATAAAGGTGTAATCAGCATCGGCCTGCTGGAAGTTGACACTGACCATAATACTCCCGCCGATTATTTCTCACACTGGAGGAACGCCGAACTGCCGTTCGATTATATCTGGTTTACAGCACGCGCAGATCGGTCCGATCCCTGCATCAAATATAAAGCCTCACATAAGCGCGGTTAGCAACGTACTTCCTGTCCCCGGCTGCTAGAATGATTGGTGGTCATACCATAACGATTTTGTTACCATCGGTCATCCTTCGAGGGGGGTCCATATGAAAAACAATAATAATGAAGTTGCCTATCCCGATACCATCTATGCCTGGTATGTCGTTGCCATTCTGTTTCTGGCTTATACCGTTTCCTTCATTGATCGCCAGATCATGACTCTGCTGATTGAACCGATCAAACGGGATTTGCAAATTAACGATACATCGATCAGCCTGCTACATGGTCTTGCGTTTGTAATTTTCTATACCATCATGAGTATTCCCCTCGGTCGACTGGCCGACAATAAAAACCGCAAGGTAATAATCTCCATCGGGATTTTAATATGGAGCTTTATGACCGCGGTCTGCGGTCTGGCAAAAACTTTCTGGACCTTGTTCGCGGCCCGGATCGGCGTCGGTGTCGGCGAGGCTTCCCTGTCTCCTTCCGCCTATTCCATGATCGCCGATTATTTCCCGCAGGAAAAGCGCAGTTTCGCCGTCAGCCTGTATTCCATGGGGATCTTTTTTGGCTCCGGGATAGCTTATATTGTCGGAGGTGCAGTCGTACAGATGGCATCACAATCAAGTGAGATAATCCTGCCACTGGCAGGTGAAATCAGGCCATGGCAATTGGCATTTTTTATTGCTGGCATACCGGGGCTCATCGTAGTCGCCTTGATGACCACGGTCAAGGAACCGTTCCGGCGCGACCTGCTGGCTGTCGGTACCGGTGATAACCATATGTCGATCAAGGCAACCATCAGTTACCTGGTGCAACGGTGGCAAACCTATACGACATTGATTATCGGCTTTTCCCTGATGGCAACACTGTCATATGGTTTTTTTACCTGGATCCCAAGCATGTTTATCCGTACCTTTAACTGGACAGCCCCCGAAATCGCTTTCAGATTTGGTTTAATAGTACTGTTATTCGGTACCTCCGGCATCGTTTATGGTGGCGCACTGGCGGACAAATTTCTGGCCAGGGGTAAAAAGGATGCGTTTTTCAGGGTGGCGATGATTGCCGCAGTCGGCGTGACGGGTTTCGGCGTGACGGCGGTACTGCTGCCCAACCCGACCTGGGTGTTGATACTGTTAATCCCAACCGTATTCTTCCTGGGTTTTGCCGTTGGGACTGGCCCCGCCGCCATGAACTACATCACACCTAATCAGATCCGCGGCCAGGGTATCGCGATATTTTATTTCATCCTGAATATCATGGGACTGGGCCTGGGACCTTTATTCGTAGCATCCTTCACGGATTATGTCTTCAAGGATCCCCTCTATTTACGCTATTCCCTCGCTGTTTTCACCATCATTGTCGGCGTCAGCGCATTTGTGATCCTGTGGGCAGGCCGGAAGCCCTACTGTTCGAGTGTGGACGAATTCTTCAGCCAGAGATAACAAATACCGATTCAATCTTTCACCGGCACAATACAGGCCAGATGCAAGCGTCATATTTCAGCTAGCACAATTCTGAATGG
Source organism: Gammaproteobacteria bacterium (assembly GCA_015661095.1). Classification (GTDB taxonomy): domain Bacteria; phylum Pseudomonadota; class Gammaproteobacteria; order Eutrophobiales; family Eutrophobiaceae; genus JACVQI01. Next base: position 3,353 of record JACVQI010000088.1, on the reverse strand, counting down.
TCGCAAATGACACCTGCCCTTCCGCGGCAATAATAGATGCCGCCGAAATATTTATTTTTATACATTCATACGGAGTCGATGTAGATCCTGGCGTCCGTATTTCGGTGCTATTCCAGTTCAAGTAATTCGCCTCAATACTCGTGTCCGGCACTCATCGGTGCAGCCTTCGAAATTAAAACGCGTGGATGTTCACATCGTCCCAGGATTTAAGCAAAAAAAGAAGCCGTGGCGTTGTTACACGCCACGGCTTCGGGTAGGTTGCAATAGTCTTTAGAAGTGACGGCGCAGTGTAATGCCGGCCATCCGCGGCTGGCCCGGCTGGCCTGACAGGGTACCACCACCACTGGCGTATTGATCAAATAGCGTGTAGAAATAGTATTCGTCAGCCAGGTTGGTGATTTCCAGTGCGGCATCCCAATTATCGTCAGATGATCTCCACATCAACCGCGCATTGGTCATTATATAACCATCAATGCGGTTGTACTGGGTGTTGAGCGGGCCAGTGTAGATATCCGACTGATAGTTGGCATCGATCCGGGCCGTAAGCGAACCAAGATCCCCCATTTCCCAGGTATACTGCCCACCTATGCTCCACTTCCATTCCGGACTGAATGGCGGGACGTCTGTGAGTGTTACCGGTGTCACGGTTTCTGAGTAGTCAAAGTCCATATAGCTCATTGATACATCGATAAGGGATGCATCGGATGGGTGCCATTCACCTTCTAATTCGACACCATACACATCGGCGGTACCGGCATTGATCGGTAATGCGCATGGGCCCGGTCCGTCGCTCGGATCTGGTGTGGCGGCAAAACAGGGATTGAGCGTCATGATGATGTCGGAATAGTCATTGTAGAAAAATGCACCGTTCACACGTAGCGTGTTATTGAATAAATCCGACTTGAGACCTATCTCATAGCTGGTCATCACTTCGGACTCGAACGGCAGCAATTGCGCGAGTATGAACGGACGCGGATTAACGCCGCCGCCCTTGTAGCCCGTTGAAATCTGACCGTAAGTCATGAAATCTTCATTCCACCGGTAGTCCAGCGCGACACGCCAGTCAAAGCGGCTATCGGACCAGGTTGCGCCCTGGTTGTACAAACCGACCAACGCACAGTTCGACGGATTGGCGATATTATGCGGAGGCCCGAGACAGGTGGTCGCCGGATTCGTCGGAGTGGCGTCTTGCGGTAGCGAACCATCAATGTTGCGACGGAAGTGGGTATAGGTTTTCTCGTCAGTCGAATAGCGAACACCGGCCGAAAAGTTCAGATCGTCCGTAAAATGGTAGGTGCCATGCAGGAAGCCGGCGAGGTTGGACGAAGGCGTCGGATCCGGGCCATGGATGAAGTTAAACTGTACGTAGTACAGGTTGACGTTCGCCTCCAGTGTGCCATCCTGATCGAACCAGAATGCGCCGGTTGTGAAATCCAGTTTGCCGTCGAAGATGCTGCCATTCAAACGGAATTCCTCGCTAATCTGTTCGTGCTCCAGATTCTGTAGCAGAAACTGGCTGTTTATCGGCGAGCGATCCTCGTCCTGTGAGAAGCTGGAATCGTATTTACGGTAGGAGGTAATGGACATCACCGAGAATTGATCATTAATTTCCCAGTCGATCGTGCCGGATATGCCCCAGTGATCCAGCGTCGTTTGCGGCCGGATTGCGCTCGGCGAATAACGCTGGTGTGTGTTCGGGTCATATGCGTTCGGATCCATGTAAGTCCCGTAATTGACGAAACCATCATTGATTTCAGTATCACCCCGATACGGCCCATAGGGAACGAAGGCGTTGCTAAGATACACGGGTGTCCCGTCCACACCCATGATATAAGTCCCGTTGAAGCCGACTAACGGGTATCGCGCATTCGGATACCCTGGGACCGGTCCGCCCAGTGCCGGGACAGGAGGAGGTACAAATGGGCCAGTTGCACCACCGGGCCCGGTCAGAGCATAATTTACCCGTTTCAGCACGCTGGGGATGGCTTCGGAATCGTCGTTGGTAAGGTCAGCATTCAGATTGATTTCAACACTGTCAGTGGCCAGCCAGCGCAGCGATACACGCCCTGCGGTGTATGCCTGGCCGCCTTCGGTGCCCACTTTGCAGTCCGATAATTTGCTGACGCTGAAGGTAGGAACATTCGAGTTTGGGTGTACGCAAGCATAGTCGAGTCGATCGACGTAACCATCACGATGTTTACTCACGCCGGCAATACGTGCAAATAATTGATCGGGAAGTATGGTGAAATCACCACTGCCGCGAACATCGATACGATTGTATGAACCGTATGTAGTCTCTACCGATCCGCCGCCGTCGCCGTTCGGAGCTTTGGAAAACATCTTGATAGCGCCACCAATCGAGTTTTTGCCGGCCAGGGTGCCTTGGGGACCGCGCAAGATTTCGATGCGATCAAGATCCAGCAAGTCCACCAGTGAGCCGGTTAAAGTCGGATAATAAACATCATCGATGTAAACACCGACGCCGGGTTCGAGGGCGTAGTTAAAATCGGTTTGGCCAACGCCGCGGATAAACGCAACCATCGCTGGTCCGATAGCGGCACCACCCGGTTTGAGCGTGACGCTTGGCGCCTGCGCTGCGACCTGGTAAATATTCGTCTGACTGCGAGCATCCAGCATGGCAGCATTAACGGCTGTAATGGCAAGTGGTGTATCCTGCACATTAGCCTCGCGGAATTCAGCGGTAACGATGATTTCCTCGAGCTGGCCACCTTCTCCCTGTGCCCATGCCGATCCAGTAGATAACAGGGCGCCTATAGCCAGCGTCTTGAATACGGTCGAAGAACGACTGACCAATTTATCTTGGTGATTCATAAAAATACCCCCCCATCGATATTTAGATACAGATTGAAACCCCGCGGATTATTTTAATGACTGAAATAATCCATTCATTTCATTCAAAATTCTGTCCCCTGTGCTGAACTGAATGCTGAATTTTCGCAATAGCCCTATGGAACAACAATTACTTTATATTACATCATTATTGTATGCATTTTAATACATAAATTGCAATTTTAAAACAATCGGACTTAAAGAATAGCCGGTAAGTATCATGCTTGCTATGTAATAGTCACCTGCCAGGAAAACAAAAGACATCCCCGGTTTAGCAACCGGGGATGTCTGTTTACTCCAAAATATAGCGTTAAGACCCGTTTTAATTTCTGATACGCAGGGTCAGGAACCACTCCGCCGGTCGATTGTAGGTACCGAGAATCATGCCGGCAGCCGGTTGATGCTGCCCGGTAATGATGTGCCGTTCGTCGGTTATATTCCGACCTCCCAGAACCAGATCCCAGTTACCCGTTGGATTGGTATAAGTTGCTGATATGTTAAGA
>JACVQI010000087.1 GCA_015661095.1 Gammaproteobacteria bacterium | reverse complement strand
TGGCCGCTGGCGAGACGATTCCCGCGCCGATGGTCTTCGCCACCGCCACCCCGAAGATGAGGAAGGCGATGAAGTTGAAGAAGGCGGCCCATGCCACCGCCGCCTGCGGCGTCAGCAAGCGCGTCGAGACCATCAGCGCGATCGAGTTCGCCGCGTCGTGGAATCCGTTCATGAAGTCGAACGCGAGCGCCACGACGACCAGAAGCGCCATGACGAGCAGGCTCTGCTCGCTCACGCGCCAGCCTTTGCTCTGCTCATATCAGTTCGAGCACCACGCCGTGGATGACGTCGGCCGCGTCCTCGCAGCGATCGACTGCCTCCTCGAACAGTTCGTAAAGTTCCTTAGCGCGGATCAGCGCACGCGCCTCAGTGGATTCGGCGAACAGCCGGGTCATTCCGGCGCGCATGATGCTATCGGCTTCGCTCTCGATTTCGCCGACTTCCTGGCAGATCTGCAGGATGCGCTGCGCGTGTTTCATGTCCGAGAGCAGCGCGACAGCCTCCCGGACCTTTTCCGTCGCGCGCAGCGCGATCTGGCCGAGCGCGGTCATTTCGTGTGTGAACTCACCGGGGCCGTAAAGAGCGGCACGCTGGGGAATGTCCTCCATGTAGTCGATCATGTCGTCCAGCGCCATGGCCAGATCCTTGATCTCCCAGCGGTCGAAGGGCGTAATGAAGGTCTTGTGCAGAGAAAGGAAGATGTTCTTGGTGACGTTGTCCGCTTCACCTTCGGTCTTCTTGATTTCGTCGAACAGCAGATCGAAGGCGGCCGGGTCGCGTACCGAGCTCATCTTCGCGAGAACCTTGGCGCCGCGCACCGTGCAATCCGCCAGTTCATTGAAGAGAGCGAAATAATTGTCGCTGCGCGGTGATATCATCGCGATCATTCTGCTCAGCAGTCCGCCTGTCATACTGCCTCCCTGGAAATAGTCCAATTCATGGTGATCGTGCCGGGATTTTGCCGCCCTGCGTCTGAGGGGTGTTGCTGCAGGCGGCCAAACTTGCCAGGTTCGCACACTACCACTTGAGCGCGGCGGACGCTTTTCTGCAGGGATAGGAATTTGAATGGGCCGGTCACGATGTCTGGCTTGTCATCAGCCCGCTGTTTTCGCCATTTGACATCGCCGGTTATTGCTGGATTACTTGTTCCAGACGTAATCAACCGACTACATCCATATAGTCGTCCTGCATAACCGGCATACAGTACATCCTGTACATAACCAATTTTCCGCGTATTTGTCATATTGCTCTCCCTCCTGTCGGTTCATTTGATTAATTAACCCTGGATAGGGGCTGGCCAGCATTGCTCTGGGCGAATTGTAGACGAAGGAAGTTGAGGTGAACAAGCCTGAATGTCCGGCGATATCCGGGAGCGGGGCGCAGGTTAAGGGAATTTGATTCGCACCATCCATGGCGCGAACCCTACGGGCGGACTAACGTCCGCCTAATTCCGCTCCTGGCGGAATTGTGACTGTTGAGGGGCCAATCGCCGTTTTCCGTGGGCGGGGGTCCCATAGATGAAGATGTCTGAGGATCTTCTCGATGACCGGTGGCTCTTCGATCAGGGCCATGATCCGCATCTCCGAGCCACAGAGTGGGCATAACATCGGATCGACTTCGTACACCTTCTGGATCATTCGCGCCCAGGACGCCCTGGCGGCGTGAGTGAAATCGGGGTCCACCGGCGCTTCATTGACAGTGTGTTCCAATTTTGTGTCAATTCATTGAGTTCGGTTATGCTTTGTTATGACATATTGCAACGGACGTCTGGTTTAAGTTATTGATTAAATGAATTTCATTGTTAAAGTTTAAAACTGAAAATCCCTGTGTCGGCAGCTACGAAGTCCATCCCTGGACTTCGCCCTTGCGGGCCAGCCTGCGGCTGTTCACAAATCCGTAGGGAACAGGATTTGAACATCATGCGCAGCATGATGGCCTGAAGGGTGAGCCACATGGATGTGGCAAATAATTTTGTTCCAGACAAATTTGTCAATTCTGGTCGCTCCTAACGCATCCTCGACTCTGTCTCCTGATTCGTCCTACCTCCTGCGTCCCTGCAGTCGTGCGTTCGCGACACTTGTGCATCCCTGCACATCGTCCCCGGCCACCATTTAAGGTTTATGTCTGCTAACTGCCGCAAGGAGACGTTGTTATTAATTACTTCCTGTAATTTTATCTCTTAAAGATTTTGTGAGTTTGAGTGCTTCTTCCAACTGTCCAGGCGTTAAACCGGATTCGAGTTTACTTCGTATCACTCTGGCTGCTTCGATTCCGCCAGATGCAGCCAAACCATACCACGCATAGGCTTGAATTAAATCTTTCTTAATTCCTAATCCCTCCATGTATGTGTTTGCAAGTAGATACTGGGCTATCGGATAGCCCTGATCGGCAGCCTTTTGAATCCACTTAAGCGCTTCAGCATAATCCTGCTGAACCCCCTGCCCAGTTTGGTACATACGTCCGAGGTCGGCCTGAGCAAATGCTAATCCCTGATTGGCTGCCTTAAGATACGAATTGAGGGCTTTTCCATAATCCTGTTGAATACCTTGTCCCTCATGGTACATATTCGCAAGTAAATATTGGCCGTTTGCATAACCCTGATCAGCTGCCTTTTGAATCCACTTGAGCGCTTCGGCGTAATCCTGTTGAACCCCATGCCCAGTTTGGTACATAAGTCCAAGGTTGGTCTGTCCGTCTGCATATCCCTGATCCGCAGCCTTGCGATACCACCTGGCTGCCTCAGCATAACTCTGATCAACACCCATGCCCTGATAGTACATAAATCCCATAATATTCTGCGCCCTGGCATTCCCGGTGTTAGCCAGTGGTAATAATTTCCGTAAAGCCAATTCATAATCACCTGTATTAAATGCCGACATAGCCGAGTCATATTCAGTCTGGGCATGACTGAATAGAGAGAAAGATAATAAAATGGTGAGGAGCAGGGGTTTGGTTATAGCCATTGTTCGGCTTATAGTGTTTGGTGCTTCGTCATTAACTTTCACTTTTCCATCTTAACACAAGCCGGTTTATATGCATTTCCCAGGACGTATTAACTCCAGAAGCCGCTTTTTATTAACGGCCATAGAAAAGGCGCTGAAGACCGTCCCTTGTTCCAGACGTTGTCAACCGATTACATCCATGTAATCGTCTAACGCAGCCTCGACTCTGTCTCCTGATTCGTCCTGCCTCCTGCGTCCCTGCAGTCGTGCATTCGCGATACTAGTGCATCCCTGCACATCGTCCCCGGCCACCATTTACCTACAGTAATTAAGATAAAAGTAACAAGACTAACCTTTCGTTAAATTCTCTTCAGGTAAGGTTGCCAGTCGAAATTCTTATCTGCAATAACCAGGAACTCGGGATTCAACAAGGACTCCCTGGTGTTATAGCGTAACGGTATTAATGCGATATCGGTGACACTACCGCCGGCCTGCTCGACGATACACTGAGCAGCGGCCGTGTCCCATTCCGAGGTCGGACCGAAACGTGGATAGATATCCACCAGGCCTTCGGCGACCAGGCAAAATTTGAGGGAACTGCCGATGGCCATCAGCTCTATATTGCTCCCCAGTTGCTCGATGAATTTCATTTGTTTCTCGGAACCGTGCGAACGACTGCCGGCAACCTTGAAGATGCCGGTCGTAGTCTGTTTTACCCGAAGCGATATCGTTTTTGACAACTCCCGTTTATATGCGCCCACACCTTCAGCCGCGTAATAGCAGATGTGTTTTACCGGCACCTGTACTACACCCAGGACTGGTTTGTGCTGGTCGATCAGGGCGATATTGACGGTAAACTCACCGTTGCGTTTGATAAATTCCCGGGTGCCGTCCAGGGGATCGACCAGCCAGTATCGTTGCCAGGTCTGCCTGGTTGCGTAAGGTATGTCCGCCGATTCCTCCGAGAGGATGGGAATTGCCGGCGTCAACTCCGCCAGTTTCCGGCAGATTAGTTTATGTGCTGCCATATCGGCGGCGGTCAATGGCGAGTGATCTTCCTTGTTGTCGACATTAAATTCTGTTTCATAGACATCAAGTATCTCGCGGGCCGCCGCCTCGGCAATATTAATCACAGCCTCCAGCAGTTCCGGCGTGTTAATATCTGTAACAGGATTATTCATTATCAGGTGTTATTGTATGGTTGTTTGGCAAGAGATCGATACGGTTCTACTGGATATGGATGGTACCTTATTGGATCTGCATTTCGATAATTATTTCTGGCACGAATATCTGCCGGTCAAGTGGGGTGAGATGCATGCGCTTGAACCGGCGGAGGCGAAGAAGCAGTTGATGCCCCGCTTCAAAAGCAACGTCGGCACCCTGTCCTGGTATTGCATCGATTTCTGGACGGAGGAATTGCAGATCAATGTCATGGCCCTGAAAAACGATATCGAGCATTTAATTCAGATCCGGCCCCATACGGAGGAATTTTTGGAATTCCTGCACCGATCAAACAAGCATGTCCTGATGGTAACCAATTGTCATGAGAAATTGATCGATATGAAGATGAAGAAAACCCGGATCGACAGATATTTTCATGATATTTACTGTGCCCATAACCTGGGTGCCCCGAAAGAAGAAAATGATTTCTGGGTAAAACTGGGACAGGAAGTTGATTTCGTTCCGGAGAAAACGGTCTTGATAGACGACAATCTGACGGTGCTGCGGACCGCCAGGGCCTTCGGCATCAGGCATTTATTGACCATCGCCCAGCCGGACAGCAAGGCCGGCGCCAGGGATACCGGCGAATTCACCGCAGTGGAGTCATTCCGGCATCTCATCCGTTGACCGCATAGGCCAGATCCCAGACCTGGTGTTGCAACAGCCGGCCGCGCTGCTCGAATCTGGTTAGCGGTCGCCATTTGGGCCGTGGTGAATAATTGCCATGACCGGCCAGATTGATCAGGCCCGGTGTCTTGTCGCAGACCATGAGCATATGTTCCGCCAAATCCCGCCAGTCCGTGGCCAGGAACAGCCGTCCGTGATCCTGAAGTTTGCGGCACAGTAACGTTACAAATTCCGGTTGCAGCAAGCGGCGTTTGTGGTGTCGTTTCTTGGGCCAGGGATCGGGAAAGAAGATCAGAATTTGCTCAAGGGTTTTATCGCTGATCTGTTGCGTGAGTACCTCTACGGCGTCGTGACAGATGACCCGGAGATTGGTCAGATTTAACGCTACGGTCTGGCGGATTAGTTTACCTACGCCGGGCCTGTGTACTTCCAGGGCCAGGTAGTCATTGTCACTGTGACGGTTGGCGAGGGTGATGATGTTCTCGCCGGTGCCGGTGCCGATCTCCAGTATTTTCGGCGCTGAGCGGCCGTAGACCTGGGACAGATCCAGTATCTGTGGCTGATAGTCAATGCCGTAACGATGCCAATGTTGCTGGATGGCCTGTTCCTGCGCCGGAGTGATGCGGCCCTGCCGCAAGACATAACTCCGGATTTGGCGGCGATCGAGTGTTACCGGCAAGGCACTAACTGAAAAAAGTGCCGTCTATGGGCGAGGAGGCGCTGGCGTAGGCACGGCGCGGCATGCGACCAGCCAGATAGGCTTCGCGGCCGGCCTCGATGCCTTTTTTCATCGCAGAGGCCATGAGTATCGGGTTTTTTGCTTCCGCGATGGCAGTATTCATCAAGACACCGTCGCAACCCAGTTCCATGGCGATGGCCGCATCCGAGGCGGTGCCAACTCCGGCATCCACCAGGATAGGTACGCCGGCGTTTTCAACAATAGTGCGAATATTGTAGGGATTACGGATACCCAGTCCGGAGCCGATCGGCGCCGCCAACGGCATCACCGCCACGCAACCCATTTGTTCGAAGCGTTTGGCCATGATTGGATCGTCATTGGTATAAACCATGACCCGGAAGCCTTCTTTGATCAGGATCTCCGCCGCCGCCAGTGTGGCCGGGATGTCGGGGAACAGAGTTTTCTGGTCGCCCAGCACCTCCAGTTTGACCAGCGTATGGTTATCGAGCAGCTCCCGCGCCAGCCGGCAGGTGCGCACCGCCGACTCGGCATCGTAGCAACCGGCGGTATTCGGCAAGATGGTGTATTTCTCCGGTGAAATATAATCGAGCAGATTGGGTTCATTCTTGTTCTGACCGATATTGGACCGGCGCACCGCCAGGGTTACGATCTCGGCGCCGCTGGCCTCGATCGCCCTTTGTGTCTCTTCGAACGAGCGATATTTACCCGTGCCGACCAGCAGGCGCGAACGATAGGGTACATTGTCGATGATTAAATCGTCGTCACCACGTTTAAGTGTTTTCACAGCTGTATTCATTTTATTACCAGTTATATGTTGATTGACCGCCGCCGATGGCATGAACTATTTCAATCACGTCCCCGTCCTTTATCAGTCGCGAGTCGAATTCGCTCCGGGGCACGATTTGCTTATTAAGCTCGACCGCTATCCGTCCGGTCAATTCCAGTTGTTTGATCAGGTTTGCTATCGTTGCGGTATCCGCAACCGTGGTTTCAATGCCATTAATAATGACCAGCATATCGAGATTCCCCAGGCAGGGTTCCATTTTGTCCGGATTAATCCAGGTCGATGATGGTCCCTTCCCGCGCCAGATGGCAGATCAGGGTGGAACGTCTTTCCCTGATAATCTGCTCGCAATGTTGGTGAATTTTTTCGAGCTGCTTATCATCGTAATTAGGATCATGATGGTACAGGTATAATTCCCCGACCTCCGCGTCAATCGCCAGATTGACCGCGTCGATATAACAGGAATGTCCCCAGCCTCTTTTCGCCTGATAATCCTGCGGCGTATACTGGGCGTCATGAATCAGTATGTCGGCGCCTCTGAACAGATTTAATTCTGATTCGTACTCTTCCTGCTTCAGATTGTCGTATAACTCCTTTTCTTCATCACTCATCTCCGCGTATTGCTGATTGATGGATTTTTCCAGATACAGGCACTCATTATCGGAGATGTAGAGAATTGTTTTGCCACGGGCCTTGATACGGTAGCCATAAGTCGTTCCAGGGTGATGCACATTTTGATATGAAATAGCGATGGGGCCGTGATTGAAGTTATGGTCCGGTGGCGGAGCCAGGTAATTGATCCTGGCCAGCCAGGTTTCCGTGCCCACCGGAAAATAAGGGGCGCGCATCTGCGCCGAAACATATTCTTCAATGTCCTTGCTGGATTGTCCGGGGCCGAAAATACTGATTTGCCAGTCCGGAATGAAGGCTGGAATGAAATACGGCAGGCCGCAGATGTGATCCCAGTGATAATGAGTCAGCATGATGAGCAGGTTACGGACCTGCTTTTGCCGCATCATCTCGTTGCCGAAAGGGATGATGCCGGTGCCGGCATCGCACAACAGAATGTGATCGTCGACACGAACCTCCACGCAGGAGGTATTCCCCCCGACGCCGAGGTGGGTCTGAAATGGGGCAGTATAGGAACCACGCACCCCCCAGAAACGGAGATATGATTTGCTCATCAGACTAATTGTTAACTAATTACCGCTGCCGGTCTTGATATATTTCAAGATAATATCGGTAATTGCCTTGATAGGCATGGGTTTGGTCACAAATTCCACCGCTCCCAGCTGACTGGCAACAGTACGATCCTGCGCATAGTCTTTGGAGCTTATCATAACAACAGTAGTTTCTTTATGCAGGGGTAATTCCCTCAATTCCTTAAGAAAAATCAGGCCATCCTTGCCAGGCATTTTAATATTCAGAAACAACAGGTCAGGTTTATTGGCTTCCAGATAAGTCCAGGATTTAACGGCCGATTCAAACACCAGTAATTCGACTTCCAGTTGTGCCGTGCCACGTTCGAATAATGCCCTGATGCTCCTGCTATCAT
>JACVQI010000282.1 GCA_015661095.1 Gammaproteobacteria bacterium | reverse complement strand
AAGAGGGACCGCCAAAAAGCGTCGGCCCCTTAGCTTGGCGTTAGGCGTCATTTCGAGTGCACCTATCCTTCGCCAGCGATCCTGTTCTGTGTGCGTCCTGGTAGCCAGCGCAAAGTGTGACGACGTTGAAGCAGATCTACAATATCACCAACCCAACGGGCAAGATCTACGTAGGGAAGGACAGCATAGGCAGCCATCGCTACATGGGCAGCCCGGACATGGACGTTGTGAATGCCGATTTCGCCAATCTTCCACCAGAGGCTCGACGCAGCTATTCCGTTCATAAGGAAATTTTGTGGGAGTCGGAGACCGCTACAGAAGCTGAGCTCTCCGCTAAGGAAGTCGAATTCATACGCCAGTTCCGCTCCAACGAACTGAGCATTGGATACAACCGCTGGCCCAAACCAGCCGAGAAGCAATGACGCCTAACCATCCGTTGCAGCGGTCCGGGAGCGATAAAGTGCTCACGCGCGGCAGCAGTAATATATAAAAACATCTGAGGAATTATCTATGAACAAATACAGCAGAAGAGATGTGATCCAAACCGCCGCGGCAATTGCGGCAGCACCGATAGTTATCTCCACCCTTGCCTCCGGGACTGCGCTGGCGCAACAGGCGACCGCGGTATTTGCCCCGCAACATACGCCCAAGCCATTACCTTATGCAGCCGGTGCCTTGCAGGGTCTGTCGGAACGGATGATACAGTCCCACTGGGAGAATAATTATGGTGGCTCAGTCCGGGCATTGAATTTGGTCAAGCAGCGGCTGGCCGAGGCGATGGCCGTGAGTGATTTCCCAGCCATCATTTACAACGATATGAAACGCGAACATCTGATCCGCACCGGATCGGTGGTATTGCATGAGCTGTATTTTGAAAATCTCGGCGGCAGTGGTCCCGCCAGCGCCGCCGTGCGTGAGAAACTTTCCGGAACATTCGGCAGCTATGACGCCTGGGAGGCGGAGTATCGCCGGATTGGTGCCGGGCTGGGCGGCGGTTCCGGCTGGGTCATGCTGGCGTTAAATCGGCATAGCGGTCTGCTGGAGAATTACTGGCTGGCCGATCATGCCCACTCAACACCGCATGCGACGCCAATCCTGGTGATGGATATGTACGAACATTCCTACCAGATGGATTACGGCGCGGCAGCGGCCCGCTATATCGATGCCTTCTTTGCCAATATCAACTGGGACATCGTTAGCCGACGTCTGGAATCTGCGGTCGCGTGACATAGCATAGTTAAATCACAACCCGAACACCACTGAAGGTGCAAACAGCAAAGTCAACAAGTGCTATCGATCCGGCGTTGCGCCCGGAACCGGTGTCATTCCGTGAAGCATTTCTTTATTGGCTGAAGCTGGGGTTCATCAGTTTCGGCGGACCGGCCGGGCAGATCAGTATCATGCACCAGGAGTTAGTGGAAAAGCGGCGCTGGATCTCAGAACATCGTTTTCTGCACGCCCTCAATTACACCATGGTCTTGCCGGGCCCGGAAGCGCAACAACTGGCGACCTATATCGGCTGGTTGATGCACGGCACCCGGGGCGGGATTACCGCTGGCGTACTGTTCGTCCTGCCCTCGTTGTTCATACTCATGGGGCTGACCTGGATCTATCTGGAGTTTGGCGATGTCCCGGCCGTGGCGGGCATCCTTTATGGGATTAAGCCCGCGGTCACGGCAATAGTCGTGTTCGCGGCCTGGCGTATTGGTTCCAGGACCTTGAGGAATAATGTCCTGCGTGCCGTCGCGGTGCTCGGCTTTATCGCAATCTATTTTTTTGCCATACCGTTTCCATATATTGTGCTGGCCGCGGCCAGCATCGGCTATGTTGGATCGTTTTTTGCGCCGGGAAAATTCACCGCGACCGGACATCATCAGCAATCGAAGCAATCCTTTGGACTTGCGTTGATTGACGATGACATGCCCATCCCCGAGCACGCCCGTTTCAAATGGTCCAGGGTGATCGCTCTCGCGCTGACCGGCTTGCTGATTTGGGGGACTGGCATGACCCTGTTGACTCTGGCTTTTGGCTGGCAAGGTACGCTGCCGCAAATGGGATGGTTTTTCACCAAGGCAGCGCTGGTGACCTTCGGCGGCGCCTACGCGGTATTACCGTATGTCTACCAGGGTGGCGTTGTTGAATACAACTGGCTCAGCGCGCCGCAGATGATTGACGGCCTGGCACTGGGTGAGACTACCCCCGGCCCCCTGATCATGGTGGTCGCCTTCGTCGGTTTTGTCGGCGGCTGGTCGAAACAGATATTTGGGCCGGAGTTGCTGCCGGTGGCGGGAGTGGCGGGCGCCTGCGTCGCCACACTGTTTACATTTTTACCGTCGTTCCTCTTCATACTGGTTGGCGGTCCTTTCATTGAAACGACCAAACATGACATCAGGTTAACGGCGCCGTTAACCGCGATCACCGCCGCGGTAGTCGGCGTGGTCCTGAATCTCGCGGTTTTTTTCGCCTACCACGTACTCTGGCCGCGGGGGATTGACGCCGGTTTCGAATAGTTCGCGGCGGTTATTGTCCTGGCCTCCTTTGTTGCGATATTCAAATACAAGGTAGGGATCATCGCCATCATCGGCGCATGCGCGCTCG
>JACVQI010000281.1 GCA_015661095.1 Gammaproteobacteria bacterium | reverse complement strand
AGACAGACCTCCACGCCTGCCGGGTTTTTGAGGTCGATGGCGACGGAGCGCCGGCCACGGGTGGTGACGGCATATTTATCATAGTCCTGACCGTGCTTGCGATCGATGCGGACGATATCGGCGCCCAGGTCCGACAGCAGCATGCCGCAGAATGGCGCCGGGCCTATGCCGGCGAATTCCAGGATCTTGATACCGGATAATGGACCTGATCGTTTTGTCATCGATTTACTTCCAAATTAAACACAGAGGCACAGAGGACACGGAGTATATTAAAAGAATTATTATTAATCTCTGTGCTCTCTATAGCTGTTTTTATTTAGTTAAATATAAAGCAAGTCAGACCTTAAACACAGAAGCACAAAGGACACGGAATATATTAAAACAGTTTCTCATTAATCTCTGTGTTCTCTGTGCCTCTGTGTTATATATCTAAGGTCGAAGGCAAAATAAAGAGAGTGTCTCGAGTGATCACTTCAGGCTATCGCGTTTAATGATGATCCCGGCTGCTTCCCGGTCCCAGGTGTCCACAGTCACGCCTTCATCCCGTAGCTGCTGTTTCGTGACTTTCTGGGTCGGTGTCTTGGGCAGTTCGTTGATGAAACGGATATAGCGGGGCACCATGTAATAGGCAAGGCGTGGCCGGATGAATTCAATGATGGCCGCGGGATCAATGCGGCGGCCGGCGACCGGCGCGATCACCGCCAGGACATCGTCTTCACCGACACTGCTGGCCACGCCGATTACGGCAACTTCCCTGACGTCGGGGTGCACGGTGATTTCATTTTCCACTTCGAATGAGGAAATATTTTCGCCGCGCCGGCGGATGGTGTCCTTCATGCGATCGACGAAGAAATAGTTGCCATCAGCATCACGGCGCAGGGCATCGCCGGTGTGAAACCAGCCGTTGCGCCAGGCCCTGGCGGTGGCTTCCGGATCATTGTGATAACCATGGTTCATGGCCCATGGCATATCAGTACGAACGATCAGTTCACCGACATGTCCTTCTCCTACCTCGATATCGTTTTCATCCACCAGCCGCAGATCGACACCCGGCCGCGCCTTGCCGCAGGTGCCGGACACGGTAGGGTTGGGCCCGGCATAGAGCGGACCCGACATTTCTGTCATGTTATAAATGGTGTAGACGTCCACGCCGAAACGTTCCGCGAACCGTAGCGAGTCATCATCGAGTGGCACCAACATGCAGGTTCTCAGAGTATTGTCCCGGTCATGAGGAGTGGACGGCGCTTTCAGTAGAAACTGCATCATCACCCCGAGCAGGCCGAGAGTGGTAACGCCATACTTGTTCACCGTTGCCCAGAAGATATTGGTGTGAAAACCGTCGGCGACACAGACCCGTCCGCCGTGCATCAGCATGCTATAGACGGCATAGATGCCCGTGGCATGAAATAACGGCAGGTTGGCGAACTGGCAATCATCCGGTCCGAAGTGTTGCAGCACCTGCATGAACTCATAGGTGTGTATATAGGAGGACAGCACGCCCTTCGACGGTCCAGTGGTGCCGGAAGTAAAGATGACCGCATGCGTGTCCCAGGGTTCGATCGGGCGTTGTAATGGTGATAGTTGGCCACCGGCTTCCGACAACACCGATTCCGGAAATATCTTCAGCGCTGGTATCCCGGCGGTATTGTCGCCGACCACCACCAGGGTTTTCAATATTCCGGTGTCTATCCCGGTCAGGCGATCGATTAACCGGGAATCCGCGATCAACAACTTCGCGCCGGATTTGGCAATAACGTGTTGCAGCACGCCACCGCGATAGCTGGTGTTGATGGGGACATAAACGGCGCCAAGATAGTTCAGCGCCAGAAACATCTGTACGGCATGCGGTCCGTTCGGTAGCCAGGAGAGGACAAAATCTCCCTGTTTCACACCCAATTGTTGTAAGCCGGTGGCATAACGGAGGATGCGCTCGCGTAACTGGCGGTAGGTCCAGCGCATATCGTGATCCGCAAAGTAGACGTAGACCTGCTCAGGCTTGTTCAGGGCATGTGCATTGATCAGATTGTGGACGACACAGGCTTCGCGGGAGGGGATTTTATAAGTGGCCATTTGAGAATTCGTTAATTACTCGTATTAAAGTACTTTTAAAACACGATAATCTCTTGCGATTGGGCAGTTTATCGCTAACTAATTCTGCACATATTTCGATTATCTTCTGGTTTCGTCCTGTTGGACGAGGCACTTTTGTCTTGCCAAAAGTGCCCAAAATCGCTCGGCGTGATGGCGCTCGGCCTTAGTACATCCCTGCACACGGCTGCCCTGCGAAGCTCGTGATTTCTGGCGGCCGCGTCCACACGTCCATCCCTGTCCGTGAGGCCGCTAAATCCGCAATCCCGCGGATTTGCCTGGAACTCACATCGCTTCTTGGCGAGCTTAACACGCCAGTTTTGACGGCCAGTCCCTGGCCGTTACAAATCATTTCACAGGTTTCGCATCCAGTCGGACGGCGATGCCTTCGAGTTCCGGGCTGGGTGCGCGATACTGTTGCATCACCGCCGGGTCATGGCCGGAGCAACTGCCAGCCGTCGACCATCGCAGTCACGTCTGCGACCACGGGGAAGGGTTTGCCTTCATTCATATTGGCTGTGTAATGGCTGGCATCCGAGGCCAGCACCAGCCAGCCGACGCGGGTCCATAGGCGCACCACTTGCAGACCCAGGGTATGCCCCCCGACATGGTGCAGCGAGAGGCCCGGGACCAGTTCAGTATCACCATCATAAAATGCCACCCGGCCTTTATAAACGTTGCGCACCATCGCGACCACTTCCTCCAGTTCGTAGGCATGGGAGAAAAAACTCTGTGCCATGTAACGACCGGTAGCATAGGCCAGTTCGGCGTCCTGCAAATGAAATCGTGCTTCACCGTCGCCGCGTCAACGCCCAACAATCGCAGGCCGTCCACCGGTGAGCGCAGGAAATCGCGGTGCCGGCGTTGCGCCGCCGTGGCGTTGAAACCGGTGTCGACGACGAAGGTATGTGCGCTGTTGCGCGCCAGCCAGATGAAATAATCCATCGGCATGCCTGCCTCGTGTGGATCACCGCCGATAAAATTTTCCGACGCACGCCTGGCCACCGTGGCATAACGGATGGCGTAGACCTCGAACGGTTCCGGTTCAGTCATTATTCTGATCCTCGACCAGGGATTCCAGATAACGCACGACATCGGTATTGTCCGCACTGAAGCCGAAGTCCTGTTCAGCCTGATTATAGATACCGGACAGAACCTGGAGTAACAAGGAGGGCGTTCCTTCCGTGGTCGCGATCTCGACCGCCAGCCGCAGGTCCTTGGCCATCAGACCGAGAGCGAAACCGGAGTTGAAGGTGCGCGGCAGGATGAAGGCCGGAAATTTATGTTCGCTGGCGGTGCTGCGACCGGAGGAGGCGTTCAGGATCTCGATAATCTTAGCGGCATCCAGCCCGAATCGGGTCCCGGCGATCACCGCCTCGGCGGTCATGGCCAGCGTCCCGGCGGACAAATAGTTGTTCAGGGCTTTCATGGCATGACCGGAGCCGGTATTCCCGACATGGAAGACCTTGCCCATTACCGCCAGCAAGTCGCGGATCCGTTCGATCACTTCGATCGCACCGCCGGCCATGATGGCCAGCGTTCCGTCGATGGCTTTCTTGACGCCGCCGGATACCGGCGCATCCACCAGCGGAATGCCGCGATCTTGCAGTTCCGCCGCCAGTCGCCGGGTGCCGACCGGCGACGAGGAACTCATGTCGATCAGCACCGATCCCGGTCGCAGCCCGGCCACCACGCCGTTATCCCGCAGCAGCACCTGGCGCACGATATGACCTTCCGGGAGCATGGTGATGACCACGGGGCAGGATGCGCCCAGTGATTTTAAATCGGCCGGTTGTTCGCAGGTGTGGCTGGCGGCAAAGTGTTTTATCGCTTCGGGATTGGTATCGAACACCGCCAGCCGATAACCGGCCGCGACCAGCAGGTGGGCCATCGGGTTGCCCATGTTGCCGAGACCGATAAAACCTATCCGGTCCGGCGGCGCGAATTTCTCAGCCATTTTTTTCCGCGATGACCGGTCCGGCGGCGCGGAAAC
>JACVQI010000280.1 GCA_015661095.1 Gammaproteobacteria bacterium | reverse complement strand
CCGGTCTCTCGATTTCGGATGGCGCGGGCGATGTGGCTGCCGTCGGCGCGGATGTCACCCGCTTCAAAATCGGCGATCGCGTCGTACCGGCATTCGATACAGAATGGGTGGATGGTGCGGCTTCCGGGTACAAGGCGCGCACCGGTTTGTTGTCCGAATATGCTCTGGTAACCGAAGCAACACTGTTACCCATACCGGACTATCTCTCCTACGAGGAAGCAGCAACCTTGCCCTGTGCCGGGGTGACTGCCTGGAACACACTTTTCAAAGCGGCCAAATTGCAGAAGGATGAATACGTTTTGCTGCAAGGGACTGGCGGTGTTTCCATTTTCGGGTTGCGGCACTTGGCGCTTTTGGCACGGTGAACTACCGTACCTACCCGGACTGGGATATTAACGTGCGGAAGCTTACCAATGATGTAGGGGTCATGCATGTTCTGGAAGTCGGCGGCCAGGATACATTTCCGAAAGCGGTGGCGAGTCTGGCAAAAGGCGGCCATATCGGTTCCATAGGCGGTTTGGGGGAAGGCGGATTTGTCCGGGAGGCGCCGGAGGATTTACTGAAACCTTATAACGCAACCTGGAGCTATATTTATGTCGGTTCCCGTACCGATTTTGAAAACCTGAATGCGTTTATGATCGAGCACCAGATACATCCGGTCATCGATCGCGTGTTTCCTTACGCGGAAACGCCGGCGGCCTACGACTATATGAAGAGCGGGTCGTTCTTCGGCAAGATAGTTATCGCGATCGACAAATAACAGAGGATTACTTCGGTCAAGGTCATGATAAAACATTGTAAGCATTTTCTTTGGGTCCTGACGTTAACATTGCTCAGTATTATTCAGGCAGTGGCGCAACCGGTAATCACCGGGTTTGTTCCCGTTACTGACGCGATGCTGCAAAACCCGGATCCGGCGGACTGGCTGTCCTGGCGGCGCACGCTGGACAGTTGGGGCTACAGTCCATTGCAACAGATCACGCGCGATAATATCGGCGAGCTGGAAATGGTCTGGTCCCGGGACCTGGTCGCGGAGGGCATGCAGGAAGGCACGCCACTGGTTTATGCCGGCATAATGTACATGCCGAATCCGAAAGACGTGATCCAGGCGCTCGATGCGAAGACCGGTGAGCTGATCTGGGAATACCGCCGTTCCATGCCGGCGGATCTGAAGGAGAAAGTCGGCGGTGCCGCTGAAACCAAACGTAATATCGCCATTTATGATAATTTGATTATCCATACCAGTAACGACGATTTTATCGTCGCACTGGATGCCGTCACCGGCAAACTGGTGTGGGAGACCCGGATCCTGGATTATCAGAAACAGCCCGCGCAACAGAGCAACGGACCGATCATCGCCGATGGCAAGGCTATTTCGGGCCGCGGCTGTTTCCCGCGGGCGGGTCCGACCGCCTGCGTGATCACGGCCCACGATGCCCGCACCGGCAAGGAAGTCTGGCGATTTTTTAATATACAAAAAGCCGGCGGGGCTGATGACACCTGGGGCGATGTACCGTATGAGGGCCGCTGGCACGTCGGCGCCTGGATGATGCCCAGCTATGATCCGCAATTACGGCTCATCTACATGGGTACTTCCGTCACCGCACCGGCGCCGAAATTCCTGCTGAGCGGTAATCAGAACCAGTATCTCTATCATAATTCCACCCTGGCATTGAATCCCGATACCGGCGAACTGGCATGGTACTACCAGCACCTGGTGGATCACTGGGATCTGGATCATCCCTTCGAGCGTTATCTCATCGACACTGCGGTTACCCCGGATGCGGCGGCAGTGGCCTGGATCAACCCACGCATCAAACCCGGCGAACGGCGTAAGGTGGTCACCGGTATTCCCGGCAAGAACGGAGTCGTTTATACCCTGGATCGCGAGACCGGAGAATTTCTCTGGGCGCGGCCGACGGTGAAGCAGACCGTGGTGGGTGATATCGATGGCGAGACCGGTAAGGCGACGGTCAATCCGGAGATGCTCTATACCGCCATGGGTCAGGAACGGCTGGTGTGCCCCAGTACCAGCGGCGGCAAGATGTGGACGGCGGGTGCCTACAGTCCGTTAACCAATGTTATGTATCAGCCGGTGCAGAATACCTGCATGGTTGCAACCGTCACGATCGACAAGCCCGATCCGGAGGCCCTGTACGGATTTTTCGGTAAAGTTCAGATAACGCCGGGGACGGACAAACTGGGTACGGTGCACGCGATATCCGTGGAGACAGGCAAAACCGTCTGGCAATATGAACAACGCGCCGCTACGACCTCCATCGTCGCTACCGGTGGCGGTCTGGTATTCGGCGGAGATGCCATCGGCGTATTCCGGGCTTTTGACCAGAACGACGGCAAAATCTTATGGCAAACGGAACTGGGCTCACCGGTCACCGGTTATCCCATCTCCTTCGCGGTCAATGGCCGCCAGTATATCGCCGTCAGCACCGGCTTCTCGATCACCACGCTCAGCCACCTGCGCCTTACTCCGGAGTTGAAACCGGGTAACGTTAACAAACTCTATGTCTTCGCGTTGCCGGTTGAAAACAGTCAAAAGTAAAAAGTTGAAAGTAGAAAGAAAAAATGCGGATAATTTGACAGAATAAGAAGTATTGTAGAAATTTAACTTGCGTTATCACGGCCAGGGACTGGCGGTCCAAAACTGGCGTGTCAAGCTCGCCGACAAATCGTCAGGATTGACGATTTGCACGGACGAAGTCCGCCATGAAATGGCAAAGTACAAGGAAGTACTTTGTGAAGAGCGCAGCGGTCGCTCCTGTGCATCCCTGCACTCGCGGCATTAGTGCTCCTGCACGTCATATCAAGGCAAATCCTCCGGAAGAGGATTTAGCGCGCTCGGCACATGGATGTGCTCGTAAGCGCGGCCGCCGATAGCGCGAGCATCGCAGGGTAGCCGTATACAAGGATGTATTAAGGCCGAGC
>JACVQI010000279.1 GCA_015661095.1 Gammaproteobacteria bacterium | reverse complement strand
CATCGGCAGTCAAGTTCGGCCGGCACCTGGCCTATCGCGGACTGGGGACGGTCGAATTTCTGGTGGATATGGACCGGGGTGAATTTTACTTTCTGGAGATGAATGCGCGCATCCAGGTGGAGCATCCTGTGACCGAGGCCATCACCGGTCTGGATCTGGTCGCCAAACAGATCGCCGTGGCCGAGGGTCGGCCGTTGTCCTTGCGCCAGGAGGATGTGACATTCATCGGCCACGCCATTGAATGTCGCATCAACGCCGAGGATTGCAGTAACGATTTCCATCCCAGCCCCGGCACGATCAATGCGGCCGTATTTCCCGCTGGCCGTGGGATCCGCGTCGATACCCACATCGAAACCGGCAGCGTTGTGCCGCCGTTTTATGATTCGTTATTAGCCAAGCTGATCGTGCATGCCGATGATCGGAAGGTCGCTATTGACCTGATGGCGCAGGCCCTGGATGTGTGCCATATCGATGGCATTCATACCAATGTCATCATGCATCGATTATTGATTGAAGATGCGGAGTTTGGGCACGGTGGCGTCGACACCGGTTATTTCAACCGCTTTATGGGGCAGGCCATGACCCGGATCTTCGAACACGCTGCGGCCACGGCGGCGCGGGAGGCTCGGCATGGCTGATATCAAACTGGTAGACGTCTGCATACGCGATGGCAACCAGAGTATCTGGAGCATGACCGGTTTAGGTACCCATCAGATCATGCAGATCGCGCCGGTGATGGAGCGCGTCGGCTTCAAGGCCATCGATTTCACCTCCAGTACCCACATGGCGGTCGCCGTCCGCTACCATCGCGATGATCCCTGGCAACGGATCCGGCTCATGCATGCCGCCTGTCCTTCCACGCCCTTGCAATTCATCTCGACCGGCTTCCGCTTCATCTCCTGGGAAACGGCGGATGCCGAATTCATGCGGCTGGTGTACCGCAAGCTGATGCAGCACGGCATCGGCCGATTCGTGCTGCTCGATCCCATGCATGATATGGATGCCCTGCTGGCGGTGGCGAAGATCGTCAAGGAAGAGGGTGATGCGCAAAACATGGCGGCACTCACCTATACCATCAGTGATGTACACGACGACGCTTTCTACGCCGCCTGCGCCGCGCGCATCGCCAGTTCACCGCATTTCGACTGTGTTTATCTCAAGGACCCGTCCGGACTGCTGACACCGGACCGGGCGCGCACCCTGATCCCGGCGGTGCAGAAGGAGCTGAAAGGGTTACCGCTGGAGTTGCATTCGCATTGTACTATCGGCCTGTCGCAGTTCAATTACATGGTCGGCGCCGATCTCGGCATCGATGCCCTGCATGTGGCGGTCGGACCGCTGGCCAATGGTTCCTCGCTGCCGCCGGCCATTCAGACCATCGCCAACCTGCGCGAGCATGGCCACTCTGTCGATGTCGATGAACAGGCGCTGGCCCGGATGACGCAATACTTTACCGACCTCGCCACGGCCGAAGGCCTGCCGTTCGGCCAGCCGCAGCAATATGATGCCTCATTCCTGCGGCATCAACTTGCCGGCGGGGTAATGACCACCACCCGGCGGCAACTGGCGGAGTTGAATCAGGAACACAAGTTTGCGGCTGTCATCGAAGAAGTCGAGCGGGTGCGGGCGGAACTCGGTTCGCCGATCATGGTGACGCCGTTTCCACAGGTTGTCTGTACCCAGGCGTTTTTCAACGTCATCGATGCGGAGCGCTATGCCACGGTGCCGGACCAGGTGATTCGCTATGTGCTCGGCCGTTTCGGCCGGCCGACCGCGTCCGTCGATCCCAACGTACTCGATCGCATCCTGTCAATGCCCCGTACCAAAGAGATACAGACCGAGCCGCTGACCATGACCCTGAAAGACACGCGCAAGAAGTTTCCCGCCAGTATGTCGGACGAGGAATTTCTCCTACGCGCGGTCATGCCCGCCGATCAGGTGGACGCCATGATCGCCAATCGACAGCCGGTGCGCTCCTACAATCCGGAAGTTGCGCCAGTTCTTAAGTTACTCAGGGAACTCAAACAACGCCCAGCGGTATCGCACTTCGTGGTCGACAAACCGGACTTCCGTCTGGAATTGAAGTCAGTAGGATGCGGTGAGGCACGAACCGCATCGGTCGAGAAATAATTGATAGTTGTAGGGTGGGTAGAGCAAAGTGAAACCCACCGACCATTAAACTTATGTCGGCTTACGTTACACTAATCAGATTACAATTTGTCCTTAATATAAATCATGAATAAAACCATCCTGAATCGCCTGCGCAACATCGAAGGCTTTATGTTCGACATGGACGGCACCCTGGTTCTCGGCGACAAGGTCAACCACGGCCTGAATCCCCTGCCGGGCGCGATAGAGTTCCTGACACTATTGTCGAAGCGAAATATCCCCTTCGTGGTCTTGACCAACGGTACGGTCCGCTCCGCTAAAGACTATGCGCCGGTCCTGAGCAAGATCGGATTACCCATCAACGAGGCATCGATGCTGACGCCCAGCAGCGTGGCAGCGGATTATTTCACCCGCCGTCAATATAAACGGATTATGGTGCTCGGCTGTGACGGTGTCTGGCAGCCATTGGTGGACGCCGGCCTGAAAGTGGTGCTGT
>JACVQI010000278.1 GCA_015661095.1 Gammaproteobacteria bacterium | reverse complement strand
CCAGCGCGATACAGTCTTAATCCTTAGACCGAAAGAATTGTAGTCGGGAATAAAACCGACCTTATTTTCGAGATGGTTTTGGAGTTGGTTTGGCGGTACTTGGATTCGCCACTGAATAGCGGAGCATATGAAAACTAACAGGCGTAGAACTAATCTGTTCCTGGCCATCCCTGTCACTGATGGCAACTCTCAGTTGATGTGTACCCCTGTCGATATTCTGCAGTTGAAAAGACGTACTTTGACCCGAAGCATATTTCGTCCCATCCAGATATAGCATCAGGTTATCCCCGGATCTGAGCTCGGGAGTAACCGCAACTGTTACGGTTAAATTACCCGCGTTCTCGCGGATGGCAAGATCATTTTGCGGATTGGTAATTTCGAGACTGTCGTATATCTTCTCCTGGGTCTGGTCCTGTGCTTGACTGGGAGCAGGAGAGGTCGTTTCCAATGACTTGATCGTTTCCAATTCCTTGATCTCCACTTTGACAGCGCCTTCGGTTGCCTGATCGGTGAAGATAACATTCCCATCCTTGTCGACTGAACGGTACACTTGAGCCTGGGCATAGCCAGTCGCTACGATAAACAAAAACATCAAAATATGGCGCATTATTCAAGCATAGTGTAAAAATCTGCACCACACAACATGTTACCTTGATTCAGCATGCAGTAATCCGCGGCATACATACACCGTGATGTAAATAAAAAAGCCCCCTTGCGGGGGCTGTCAAAGACTGTATGTGAGATGTGATTTTACAAACTATAGTACATGGCGAATTCAACAGGATGGGTAGTCATCCGGAATCTGGTGACCTCTTCCATCTTCAGCTTGATATAGGCGTCAATCATATCGTCGCTGAACACGCCGCCGGCGGTAAGGAATTCGCGATCGGCATCCAATGCTTCCAGAGCGCGGTCCAGCGAGGAACATACCGTCGGGATATGCTTTTCCTCTTCCGGCTCCAGGTCATAAAGATCCTTGTCCAAGGGCGCGCCCGGGCTGATTTTGTTCTGTATACCGTCCAGACCAGCCATCATCATTGCGGCAAACATGAAATAGGGGTTACCGCTGGAATCCGGAAAACGCACTTCAATGCGGCGCGCTTTCGGATTCGAATCCCATGGGATACGGATAGACGCCGATCGATTACGGGCCGAATAAGCGAGCATCGTGGGCGCCTCAAACCCCGGAACCAGCCGCTTATAGCTGTTGGTACCGGAATTACAGAATGCATTCAGGGCGTGGGCATGCTTGAAGATGCCGCCGATGTAATGCAAGGCCGTATCGGAAACGCCGCCATATTTATCGCCGGAAAAAAGATTTTTACCATTTTTAGACAAAGACTGATGCACATGCATGCCATTGCCATTATCCCCAACCAGCGGTTTCGGCATAAAAGTCGCGGTCTTGCCGAAACCGTGTGCGACGTTTAACACGCAATATTTCAGTATCAGCAATTCATCTGCTTTTTTCACCAGCGAATTAAATCTGGTGCCGATCTCCGCCTGCCCGGCGGTTGCGACTTCATGATGGTGCACCTCAACCTCAATACCCATCTCTTCAATCGCCGTGCACATGGCAGCCCGTATATTTTGCTGGGAATCCACCGGCGGCACCGGGAAATACCCGCCTTTAATACCAGGACGATGGCCGATATTACCTTCTTCAAAAGGCCTGTCGCTGTTCCAGCTGCCTTCTTCGGAATCGATCTCATAATAGGCGCTATTGAGGTTATCCCCCCAACGCGCATCATCGAAGATAAAAAATTCCGGCTCAGGACCAAAAAACGCTGTATCAGCTATCCCGGTTGATTTCAGGTATGCTTCGGCCCGCTTCCCGAGAGAGCGCGGACACCTGTCATAACCCTGCATGGTCGTTGGTTCAAGTACATCGCAACGGAGGACAACGGTGGCATCATCATAAAACGGATCCATGATAGCAGTACCGGGATCGGGCATTAACACCATGTCTGATTCATTGATGCCCTTCCAGCCTGAAATCGATGAGCCATCAAACATTTTGCCGGACTCAAAGAATTCATCGCTTACAGCAGCGGCGGGTATCGATACGTGTTGCTCCTTCCCCCTGGTATCGGCAAAACGGAGATCCACCCATTTTGCATCGTTATCCTTGATTAATTTCAGGACTTTTTCTTTAGACATTTTCAACTCCAGTTAATAGTAGACACAAATTGAACAGATTAATTATTTACAAGATCAGCCGAAACAAGCTCCGGGTTATCACAGCAATCCAGGGCTTATTACTATTTAAAATTGAATAAAATTTCCGCTTCCCTAATTTAATCGTACATTGGCCTGGCTTAGGACATTTTCCTAGCTCACAAAAGTATATCAGCCCGAGTCCACTGCCAGAGGTAATAACTTTGGTTCAAATACAGCTATACGACTGCATCGGACGGTGCTGGATACCTGATTATTGCACCTGTTTAGCAGATACTATGCCAGCAGTTTCTATTCCATTTATCTTTTATCTTTCAGTAAGATAGTGACAACCTACCGTTTCTTAATGCACTAAATTTGTGCGTATCACCTACTTATCGCACCATTCAAGTGCGTATTTAATGTGCTAAGGTAACAAAGCTATCGAATCA
>JACVQI010000086.1 GCA_015661095.1 Gammaproteobacteria bacterium | reverse complement strand
TCGGGCTGGCGTTTCTCATGAATTACAGCGGCGCGACGGTAACGCTCGGGCTGGCCTTCGCCGCCACCGGCGCGCTGTTCCCGTTCTTCAGCGCCCTGCTCGGCTGGCTCGGCGTGTTCCTGACCGGCAGCGATACCTCCTCGAATACCCTGTTCGGGAACCTGCAGGTCGTCGCAGCGACGCGGCTCGGCTTCGAACCGGCGCTCATGGCCGCTTCCAACTCGGCCGGTGGCGTCATGGGCAAAATGATCAGTCTGCAAAACCTCGCGGTGGCCGTGGCTGCGACCGGTATGGCGCGCACCGAGGAAGGCAAGCTGTTCCGCTTTACCTGCAAGCACAGCCTGTTCCTCGCCTGTGTACTCGGCGGCATCACCTCGATCTATGCTTATCTGTAATGACAGCAGGCACATGCGTGACGCCACTGTCTATCCTTTATCGTCCTGGCACATCACCCCATAAATATTTGTGCAGCTGGATCTGCAGGCGTACCGGTAGCCGATCTTCCAGGATCCAGTCCGCCAGTTGCCGGGCCGGCAGTTGTTCATGGCTGCCGGAGAACAGGACCTGACAGCGCTCATTGAGCCGGTATTCCGCCAATTTGGCTTTGCTCCAGTCATAATCGGCGCGGTCGCAGATGACGAATTTAATTTCGTCTTGTGGAGCGAGATAATCAAGGTTTTCATAAATGTTCCGCTTCATCTCGCCGGAGCCGGGGGTTTTCAGATCGAGGATTTTAACCACGCGCCCGTCGACCGCTGCCACATCGATGGCGCCGCTGGTTTCCAGCGATACCTGATAGCCCTCGTCGCACAACAGGTTCAACAATTCACGGCAGTCCTTTTGCGCCAGAGGTTCGCCGCCCGTCACCGTTACATGCCGGGTTCGGTAGCCGCTGACTTTCTGCAGTATGTCATTGATGCGCATTTTGTCACCGGCGGCGAAGGCGTAGGCAGTATCGCAATAGACGCAGCGCAACGGGCAACCCGTCAGGCGCACGAATACCGTCGGTAGACCGGTATAGGAGGACTCGCCCTGGATCGATAAAAAGATTTCATTGACGATCAGGTCTTTCAACAGGATGGCATCCTTGTCAGCTTTACTCAGGACAGCGGCGTTCATGGCCGATCCTAGTTTTGTGGCGGGGTACTGGTCTGTTGTTCAGTCAGGGCGATGGATTTAAGCCTTTCCTCGGCCAGGCGGCTGGCGGTTTCACCGGGATACTGACGGGTCAGCGCCTGAAGATATTTCCTGGCTTCGTCGATGCGGCCGAGTTCGTGATAACAGTAGCCGATCTTCAGCAGCGCATGGGTGTATTTCTGGCTGTGCGGAAAATTAACCACCAGCTTGTTGTACTCCTGCAGTGCCTGCTCGAACTGCCGTATCATGTAATAGGCCTCGCCTAGCCAGTACTGGGCATTATCGGAAAAGTTACCCGTTGGATATTTGTTCAGGAAAACGATGAATTCCTGGATGGCCATTTCATATTGCAACGACTTCAGCAGGTTAAAGGCCCGATCATATTCCGCTTGCATCTGCGCCGGATCGGCGCCGGTCTCCATGCCCGGTGCCAGCGTTGGCGCCGGACTGCCGGTTATGGGCGTTCCACTGGCTGGTGTCTCAACCACGGCTTGCTGGGGTGCTATTGCAGATGGTTCCGAAGCCGGCGTGGTCTGGCTGTCGGTGGTGACGCGCGTGTCGATGTCGGAGTTTGATTGGGTCGCGGGCGTCGCAGGCAGCATCTGGATATTCAACGTGGTCTCGCTGGATGGCGCTGCGCCCTGGTCTGAAGATTCATAGATCGGCGCCAGGGTTTGCAATGGGGGGGTGCCGGCCGTGCCCGGGTCCGTGGTCATGGTCAGATCCGTGGCCGGGGGCTGCCCTGTGCCCTGCAGGCGCTGATCAAGATCGGTATACATGGCGCGCTGGCGCTTGTTCAGTTCCTCGATATCGCGTCTCTGCACCTCCAGTTCACCACGTATCTGGCTCAGTTCCGCCTGGATGCTTTCCAGCTGTTGCAGCATGTTCAGCAGTCCCTGGTTTTGCAACTGCTGTTCAATCCGGGCCAGCCGCTGGGAGATATCCGCCGGCGCAGCACGGACGACGGGGGCCTGGGCCTGCAAGCCGTTAATACTGGCCAGCAGCAGAACCGCCGCAAGCAGGGATTTCATGTTGTATGCCTTCACGATATTGCTCCTCGCCGTTGGCAGCCTGTGGTAAACGGTTTGCGTTAAAATAACCCGAGGTTTCACGATTACCGTCGGCACGCTGGAACGGCGTTAAGGAAACTCTGATTTATTCAGAGTTTCCGCGTTACATGGATGTAATGCCATTTTCAATGGCGAACAGTCATTGAAAATGTGAGACAAACCGGCAGGATTGCCGGTTTGCACAACACCCTGGTGTTGCCGCCTCGCGGCGAGCCACACGGAGGTGGCGAGTGAAAAACAAAAAAAATCATACATTTTTTTCGTGCTCTGATAATTCAGGGATGACACTTCAGAGCTTCCTTAATAAATAATCTCGACGCGCCGGTTCAGGCCCCAGGACGATTCGTCATGTCCGGCTGAGATCGGACGTTCCTCTCCATAGCTGACGGTTCTGATCTGGGAGGCTGCGACACCCAGGACCGTTAATTGCTGCTCGACCGCCATGGCCCGGCGCTCGCCCAGTGCCAGGTTGTATTCCCGCGAACCGCGCTCATCGGCATGCCCCTCCAGGGTGACGGTGGTTTGCGGATTCTGCGACAGGTAGGTGGCATGGGCCTCGATCACGGCGCGATATTGTTCCTGGATCTCGCTCTCGTTGTATTCGAAATAGATCACCCGTTCCTGCAACAGGTTATACAAGGGGTTCGATGGGTCAGTGAGAGCATCCATGCCGGTGGATGGTTGACTGGCAACCCCGCTGGAAACAGCGCCGGGCTGAGCATCAGTGGTCCCGGCAGCCTTATCGGATTTGGTTTTCGAGGAAGTGCAGCCGGCCACTACGACCAGTAACACTAATAAGGGAACAAGATATTTATTCATCACACATCTCCACAGGAGTCATTTTCAGATTAACAGCATAACATAAGTCAGGGTTGCCTTTTATGGCGAAAGAAACGGACCCCAGGCCGGTTCCCTGACTTCTCCGCCCTGCATGGCCAGGCGTTGATGGACCGTGCCGTCGGCCGATACCGCCGCCAGTTCCGAGCCAGTACGTGTGGCGGTGGCATAGATGATCATACTGCCGTTGGGGGCGAAACTGGGCGATTCGTCCAGATTGGTATTGGTCAGGATGCTGGAGTAACCGCTGCTTAATTCCAGATACGCGATTCGGTATCTGCCGTCGTTGCGGGAGGAGACCATGGTCATGGCTTTGCCATCCGGCGAGTAGCGGGGCCGGGCATTGTAGTTGCCTTCGAAGGTCAGGCGCCGGGCCTCGCCGCCAATGGCGCTGGATTCATAGATTTGCGCCGAGCCGCCCCGGTCCGAAGTAAAGGCTATCTTGCTGCCGTCCACGGCCCAGACCGGTTCCGTGTCGATGGCCCTGTTGAAGGTGAGCTGCTGGGTGGTGTGGGTGGCCAGGTGCATGATGTAGATATCCGGGTTGCCGTCCTTGGACAGGGTCATGGCCAGCCGGGTGCCATCGGGAGACCAGGCCGGGGCGCTGTTGATGCCTTTATTGCCGGCCACCCTGGTGCGAGCGCCGGTGAGGATGTCCTGCACCCAGATGGCGGAATTGCGGCTTTCAAAGGACACATAGGCGATACGTTTACCGTCCGGCGACCAGGCCGGCGACAGTAACGGCTCCTGGGAACTCAGTAATACCTGTGGATTGAAACCATCGGCGTCGGCGATCAGCAGGTTGTATTGTTTTTTATTCTGGCCCATTTCTTTCACGGTGATATAGGCGATACGGGTATCGAAGGCGCCGCGGACGCCGGTCAGTTTTTCGAAGATGATGTCGCTGATGCGGTGCGCCGTGCGGCGTAACTGGGTGATCGGCGCGGGGATGCGGAAACCCGCCAGTTGCCGGCCGTTGAAGGTGTTGACCAGGCGGAACTCCACTTCGTAGGTGCCGACGCCGGTCTGCACCAGGTTGCCGATGACCAGGTTTTCCATGCCCAGCAGGCGCCAGTCCTTGAAATTGATTTGATCGAACTGGTTCGGCCGTTGCGGCAGGTCGCGTTCTTTCATGGGCACGAAGCGGCCGCTGCGCGCCAGATCGTTGGTAATGGTCAGCGCCATGTCCACCGGTTCCAGCGTGTCCTGGTTCCAGCCGAACGGGATGACGGCGATCGGCAGAGCGCCTTCGACACCTTCATCGATGATGATATTCAGGGCATCCTCAGCGATGGCGATGTGGGACATCAGTAACAACAGTAATAACAATCGTTTCATCTTGTATATTTAATCATGGAATGAATGTAAACGAAAACTGGCGTAGTCCCAGCCGTTCAAAGGTGGCTGTGTCCAGTGGCACCGGCAGGGGCGAGGTCTTCTGCACCGCCACCAGGGCGCGGTTGTCGAAAATTTCGTTGCCGCTTGACTGTTTGATGCTGACGTTCAAAATCTCCCCTCCCGGGATGAGCCGGACGCTGATGACGCATTTGAGGCCGGGCGGCAGGCCGCTGATATTGAAATTATTGCTTACTCTACGTCCAATCTCAGCAGAAAAGTTATTTTTAAATTGCTGATCCAGCTGGGCCTGCGCTGCCGCATCGGCCTTTTGTTTCTCAGCCAGTTGTTTTTGTTTGGCCGCATCCTGCTCCTCGCGTTTGCGTTCGGCTTCCTCCGTCAACTGTTTCTTCTTTACTTCTTCCTGTTGTTTCTTGATATCAGCCAGTTTATTCTGCTCCTCTTCGCGTTTCTTTTGCTCCAGCTCCTGTTTCTTTTTCGCTTCGGTCACCTTTATTTCTTCCTGCTTGCGTTGCTGTTTGGCGGCGGCGAGTTGCTGTTCGGCCTCTTTCAGCTTTTGTTCCGCTTCCTCCTGTTTTTTTTGCTTCTGCTTGTCGATTTCCTGGAGTTTTTGCAATTCTTTTTCGACTTCCTTGCTATCGACGATCACTGCCTGCACGACCTCCGGGTGCGACTGCCGGAGAGTACGGGTGTTCATGTCAATACTGACGATCAGTAGCGCGGCCGCGCCCAGGTGTAACAATATCGATAAAAAAACCGACTTGAACGAGGTACCGCTGCGTTGCATACCGGTTATTGCTCCGGCGGCGGTTCGGTAACCAGACCGACGCCTTTCACGCCAGCGCTTTGCAGTAAGGCCATGACCACCACCACCTTGCCGTAGGGGACGCCGGAGTCGCCCTTGACGTAGACCGGAACGCCGGGCTGATACTTGATCAGGGCGCCGATACGGGTGGTCAGCGCCTGCGCCGTAATGGGCTCATCCTGGTCCTCGCCATAATTGATGTAAAACTTCCCGGCCTGGTCGATGCTGACGATGACCGGTTCCTTGTCGGTGGCCGGCATGGGTTCGGACGGCGCCTGCGGCAGTTCAACCTTGACGCCCTGGCTGAGCAGCGGCGCGGTGATCATGAAGATGATCAACAACACCAGCATGACGTCGATATAAGGCACGACGTTGATCTGCGACATGGGTTGCTTTTTAATTCTGACGCGCATAATTAAGTTTTTACTTTAGTACTTGTCACTTTTAACTTGTTGCTGTCTTTATGTGTGCGCATGCCGGTGCAGGATGGAGGAAAACTCCTCCTGGAAGGTGTCATAGCGGTTGATCAGTCGCTCGACATCGTTGGCATAGCGGTTGTAGGCGATGACTGCCGGGATGGCGGCGAACAGGCCCATGGCCGTGGCGATCAAGGCCTCCGTGATGCCACCCGACACCATGGAAATGGTCGCCTGCTGCACGTTGCCGAGGGCGCGGAAGCTGTTCATGATTCCCCAGACCGTGCCGAACAGTCCCACGTAAGGGCTGGTGGAGCCGACGGTCGCCAGGAATGACAGGTTGGTTTCCAGGAATTCAATCTCACGGTTCAGGGCCACGCGCATGGCACGCTGGGCGCCTTCCAGAATGTCATCCGAACCCATGCCGGCTTTCGCGCGGAGTTTGGCGAATTCTTTGAAGCCGGCCTCGAAAATTTTTTCCATACCGGCCGCTTCATAATTCTTGCCGCTGATGCGGTTGTACAGCGGGGCCAGGTCTTCCATGGACCAGAACCGCTCCTCGAAGCTGTTCGCATCCGCCCGGGCCTCCTTGAGGACGTTGTACTTGGTGAGGATCATGGCCCAGGAAGCCAGCGAGGCCAGCAACAGGGCGAATAAGACCAGTTGCACCGTGAGGCTGGCGTTGAGGATGATTTGGATAAATTCAAAATTAGTTGTCATGTTTGAATTCCGCGCGAATAGAAGCGGGTATCCGCCTGGGTTTGAAGGTGCCGACATCGACACAGGCGATATGGACGTCGGCCCGGCATTTGGTTTCGTTGGCGTCATTATGAATCATCTGCTCGAACACCAGACTGGTGCCGCCCAGCCTGACGAGGCGGCAGTTGACGTTCAGCAATTCATCAAAGTAAGCCGGTTTCTTGAATTCTATGTTCATACTGCTGACGACAAATACCATGTTTTCAGTTTCCTGCAGGCGGTTATGGGTATAGCCCAGGGTCCGCAGCCATTCGGTGCGGGCGCGCTCCATAAAGCGCAGATAATTCGAATGATAAACCACGCCCGCCGCGTCAGTGTCTTCATAATAGACGCGAATTGCCCAGTTAAATTCCCGCATGCCGCCAAACCGTCATACGTCGGGGTCTGCATTGAACAGCCCTGGCTCTTCCGGCACGATCCTGGGCGCCTGCAGGCCGAAATGCTGCCAGGCGATTTTAGTGACGATGCGGCCGCGTGGTGTGCGCATCATGAAGCCTTGCTGGATCAGATAAGGTTCGATGACGTCTTCGATGGTGTCGCGTTCCTCACCGATTGCTGCCGCCAGGTTTTCCGCGCCTACCGGGCCACCGTCGAATTTCTGCATGATGGTCAACAGCAGTTTCCGGTCCATCATGTCGAGTCCGTACTCATCGACATTCAGCATATCCAGCGCCTTGTTCGCGATCTCCCCGCTGATTTTGCCGTCGGCCCTGACTTCGGCATAATCGCGAACCCGGCGCAACAGACGGTTGGCGATACGCGGCGTGCCGCGAGCGCGGGCGGCGATCACCGCGGCACCAGCGGGGTCGATGGCCACGTCCAGGATCCTGGCTGAACGTCGCGCGATATGGTTGAGGTCTTCAATACTGTAGAACTCCAGCCGCTGCACGATCCCGAAACGGTCGCGCAGCGGTGAGGTTAGGAGGCCGGCGCGAGTGGTCGCCCCGACTAGGGTAAAGGGCGGCACATCCAGTTTGATGGCGCGGGCGGCCGGACCTTCGCCGATCATGATATCGATCTGATAGTCCTCCATGGCCGGATACATGATCTCCTCCACCACCGGACTCAGGCGGTGGATCTCATCAATAAACAGCACGTCCCTGGGTTCCAGGTTGGTCAGCAAGGCCGCCAGATCCCCGGGTCGTTCCAGCACCGGTCCGGAGGTTTGCCGCAGATTGACCCCCATTTCGTTGGCGATGACATGGGCCAGCGTGGTTTTGCCGAGACCCGGCGGACCGAAGATGAGGACATGATCCAGGGCTTCATTGCGCTTGCGGGCCGCGCTGATGAAGATTTCCATCTGCTCATGAACCGCCGGCTGGCCCAGGTAATCCTTCAACGTTTTGGGGCGCAGGCTGTTATCGAGTATCTGATCCTCGTCGGTACTGCGGGGCGTAATCACCGGATTGGTCGTGGTCATTGAATTATGCTGAATTACCTGTCGCCAGTCGTGAATTCGGCTGAATAAGATACATTAAAACCCGTAACTATGGCAGAAATATGCTGCAATAATG
>JACVQI010000277.1 GCA_015661095.1 Gammaproteobacteria bacterium | reverse complement strand
TATCTATTTCAGAATAATTCACCGCATAACCGATCAACGCCTGCTTGGCCATATTCAAGGACTGCATGGTCGCCTGATAATCCCCGGCCCGGCGGGCCGCATTATTTAAATTGGTTATCAGTAAATATGAGGAAGCGATGACCAATACCAGCATCAGTATCAGCAATGCCGCGCCGGATTGTTGCGAAACAGAATTGGAACGGAAGATTTTCATAAACATGTAAAACCGTGAAGGCTGACCATTGACTGGTCTATTCTGTCGCCGGCTTTTCAGGACCCCGGGTCTCCGGTAACAAATCGTGCACACTCTTATCGCCGGTATTGAAGGACTGTCCGACTCTAAGCGACAATTTCCCGCTGCCCTCGCCGCCTGTCTCAATCACCACCTGATCCGCAGCCACGCTGTCTTCATTCACCCTGGTAAATTCCGACGTCAAATCGCCTTCATAGGAATTACTGTCGTTGATCCAGGCCGTATTCTTGCCATCATGACGATAGACCAGCCCTTTCAACTGCAACTCGCCGGAAGTGGCAGCTTCAGCTACGGGGTTTTGTTCAACAGCGAGCTCTGCATCCGTCACTTCAATCTTGATATTGGTTTGGGTTTTTCTTAATTCGTCCAGTTGCTCTCTTTGATTGGGTGTTGTGAACAACCTGCCGAAATCCTCAGCGGACCATGCGCTTTGACACAGCAACAGGCCAAGCAGACTGATAAGGTATTTATTGTGTTTGCTGCTCATGACTGAACCTTGATCTCCGTGCCGTCGGCCAGCTTGATGGTATACCAATCGAGGTTGCAATCGACCGATACATTTACCGCTTTCGGATTATCCAGGACGATACTGCCGGATTTGCTGAACTTGCAGTTATTCACGGTAAACAGGCCGCTGGCCTTTTGATCCATATTTTTCAGAAAATTCAAAAGATCCCCTTCATGCAGTAATGAAAGTTGCAGTGACATTTCACTGGCATAGAGTTTAAACCTGCCAAGATCAACCGGGAAGGCCGGGGTATAGGGTCGTTGTGAATTAATGGTATACGCCAGGGCCGGCAACCTGATGGAAGATTCGGATTCCCTCAGCATTTCCAACCAGTTTAACCTCTGCTCCTCACCTATTACACCCTTGTTGTAGAGGTCGATAAATTCGGGTAGATAGGTTTTGATTTGCTTTTCTTCTTCATCGATGGCCAGGTAGCGCTGACTGATATTCATGAACGTGGCATTATGCATGTTAAATTCCCTGTTCATGGCTTCCTTGAAGTAAAAACTGCCGACTACGAGCGAACTGCTGACAATGATACTCAGCAACAAACTGATTAAGGCGCCGCGGACGATGATCCAATCGATGTCTTTACGATTCATCGCCTACACCCACTATGACGCTGAAAGAAAAATCCGCTTCACTCTGCACTATCTGGGTATTCCCCTGCAGATTCGCTGTTGAGCTGATGTTCAGCGGCAGTTTGATAATACTTGCATTGTATACAGCCGGACCCGCTTTGATAATTTCAGTAAAATTATTTATTGTCTCTATTGCCTTTCTGAAATCGCCATCGAAAGGTTCCAGGTGCGCATTAACCATGGCAATCTGATAATAACGGTACTTGTTTTCGGCCGGGGCGGGATTCGGATTGCTGGCGGTCGCTTGTTCTCCTGGCGCCTGGGGATTATCGCCAATAGCTGCAGTTGCTTCCATACTGGCCTTCCATTCGAAACTATCGAGTTTTATTTCCGGAAACTGGTTTAAACCCCTGCTCAACACCTGCATCATCTCTACCGGCGTGGCATTATAATTCTTTAACGCGGCCGCGGCTTCCACGGCCACTTTTAAGTCGATCGGTTCGACCGGCGTTTTTGGCAGGCGGCCGCGAGCCACATCATAGCGGGTCTGGTAAAATTTTGCCTTCTCCTCAGCGGCTATGCCGCTCTGTTTCAAGTTCAGGCCATCCACGAAATTAAAACTACTCCAGACACATCCGGAGAATACCAGCAGCATGCTTGCGGCCAGCATGGCTAGCCGCCAGCGCCGCAAGGTCGCATAGCGTAAATTGGAAGAGGTGGCGTAATAATTCGGTGGCCGTTTTTTCAGAAACTGGTAAGCGAAATACTGATCGCTGAAAGGCGTATTGAGATTCAAAGGAAAACCGGCCTTGCTCGCCATTTCGTTGATATCGAGAAAATGATACCTGACCAAATTCGAGTTATCATAATATTCCCGCAATTCTTCCAGCAGGCTGCCGGTCAGGAAAAAATAAATATCGAGTGGTACCTCCAGCGAAACCAGACGCAGGCTCGACAGATAGCGGCGGATTTTTTCAATTTCCTCTTCAAGAAACGGGGCATAGGGTACGGTACCATAACGCGGCATCTGCACCAGACGGCTGATACGAAACTCCTTGTTCTGAAAAAAAGTCTGCCGCAGACCACTGATGCTCTGCATGCTGACGACGAGCATATAATCCGATTTCTGGGAAATCTCGCTGAGCAGCGATTCAGTGAATAACGGCACGGAATGGATCCCGGCCAGCGGCACTTTGTGATCCCGGCCAGCGGCACTTTGTATTTATCCAGCAACACCGTCCATTGCTCAATGATGCTGGGATTGGTGATGGCGCTCAGCAGTATCCGATCATCACGGCGGCCGCCTGCATCACGCCCCTGCACCTTGGTGAACTGGTAGGGTGTATCCCGGAACAACCGGGCTTTTTTGCGTTCCAGTATGGCGACGCGATCATGTCCGAGCACGTGCGGCATGACATCACGCCGGTATTCCTCATCAAAGACATCCACCAGGATATACATAGGCGTATTCGGCGTTTCCCGCAGGTAGCGTTCGAAATTGATGCGTCCTTCATCATTGACGTCGAACAGGTAGGAGCTCCCCAGGCGGCCGTTCTGCCAGTGATAGATTGCCGCTTTCTGGGAGCTCAGGAACAGAACGCGGCGTTTGATGAAATTAAATTTTGATATTAGAGATGAGGTCATATATCGGTCCCAATACCGAGAACATCACCCAGCCGATAATAGCACCCAGAACGATGGTCATGGCCGGTTCGATCATCGATTGCACTTTATCGATGGATTCCCGCACATCACGGGTATAAAAGTAAGCGATGTTTTCCAGAGCCTCCTGCAGGGCGCCGGTAGTTTCCCCGACGATGATCATCCTGATTACCAGGCGCGGGAACAGGCCGCTTGCGGCAAAGCTTTTGCTCAGACTGTTGCCTTCCGCAACCTTTTGACCAACGGCGGCCATGGCCAGACGCACAGCCCTGTTGTCAGCTATATCCTCAGCCGTGCGGATGCAATCGATAATCGTGATGCCGGAGGCGTACATCATAGCGAAAAATCCTGCCACCCGGGCCAGTATCAGTTTTTGCAAAATGGAACCTATGACCGGGAGTTTCAGTATCAACCCGTCAAATGTCAATCTTGCCGCCGGATTGACTTTCAACGCTATCATGACTCCCATCACTGTCAGTACCGGCAGCAGCAAAACGATATACCAGTAAGCGACGAAAAAATCCGAGACGGCTATCAGCACCAGGGTATGCGCGGGTAATTCCTGCCCCATGGTCTTGACGAAACTCAGTAATTGCGGGACGAGATAGATCATAAGAAAAAAGACTACGCCGGTGATCACAGTACCGACCACACTCGGATACATGATGATCTTCTTGGTTTGTGAGATCTGTTCGTCCTGCCACTTCAGACTTTCACCGAGTTTTTTAAAGACTTCGGCGATTTCACCGGTTTGCTCGCCAGCATGCACCAGACTGGCGAAGACATTATTGAAAATACCCGGAAAATCCCGCAGCGTCTGGGACAGGGTTCTGCCGCCCTCGATGGATTCGGTCATGGCGGAAATGACATCCCGCAAGCGCGGATTTTCAGTGCTGTCTCTGAGGTCTCCCAGACTGTCCAGGATCGGTACTCCGGCCTTGCTGGTTTGTTCCAGATGGAAACAAAACATGATGAGGTCGCGACGTTTGACGCCCCTGCCGGCAGCCATCTTGGTGCTGGATTTAATCTCCCGGTAATTAATCAGGTCCAGACCCAGCTTGCGTAAACGCATTTCCAGGTCCGCAACGTTAGCGGCATCGGCCTGGCCATTATGGATACGGCCGCTGTCATCGATCGCCTTGTAATTAAAAAACTCCATGGGCCTAGTTCTGCTTTAATCTGCTGGTCAAATCGACGACGCGGGAGACTTCATCCAGGCTGGTCGTACCATCGAGTACCCTGGCGGCGCCGGCATCCGCAAGCGGCCGGAATCCCTTCGACAGGGCCATGCGTAATAATTCCCTGGGACTGCCGCGCCGGGCGACCAGTTCATCCAGGTCCGGATCTAATCTTAATACTTCCATCAATGCCACTCGGCCTTTATAACCCTGATTTTCACAGGCTGGGCAGCCTTTCGGTTTGTAGATAACCTGTCTGCGGTCCGTAACCTTCAAGCCCAGTAGATTGCGTTCCAGATCGCCGAATTCTATTGGTTCCCGGCAGATCGGGCACAGGCGTCGGATCAGTCGCTGGGCAATTACG
>JACVQI010000085.1 GCA_015661095.1 Gammaproteobacteria bacterium | reverse complement strand
GTGGCGTTGCCCTGGGGATCCATGTCCACCAGTAATACGGCACGCTTGGTGGCCGCGAGCGAGGCCGCGATATTGACGCTGGTCGTGGTCTTGCCGACGCCGCCTTTCTGGTTGGCGATTGCGATTACTTTTGTCACGGAACGGAATTACCGAGGTTGTACTGATGTGGCTATTATCGCACAGACGTCCGTAACTTAAACCTGGATCGCGCCGTTGTCAGGCGAAAGGAAACTCTGACACATCAGAGTTGCCGCGGTACATGGCGGTACTGCCATTTTCAATGGCAAGTAAACCATTGAAAGTGTAAGACAAATCGGCAGGAATGCCGATTTGCACAATAACTATTTATTGCCGCGTAGCGGCGAGCTACTAAGGATGTAGCGAGTGAAAAACAAAAATAGCATTTTTTGTTTTTCGGGCTCTGATAATTCAGGGATGAATTATTCAGAGCTTTCAAAAAACCTGCGGATCGACTCTGCGTTATCCCGGCCTGACAATACCCGCCATCAAACAGCAGTAAGCTGGCGAAACTGGCTCCCGCCCCCTGGCCCTGGGCGCCGAGCAGCCGGAACAAAAACCGCATGCTGCCCGGCTGACGGTCAATGTAACGGGCAGCCATTTCATCAAACGGCGTGGAGGGTGTGATAACCAGAAATTCCACCTTTTGCGCCGGCGGATTGCTGCCTTCACCGAGTGCGCAGTCATCCAGCAATTCATTGATCACTTCCGCCTGTTCGATATCAGCCTCCAGATTATCGATAAACTCGCGGTTCAGCAGGTGTCCAGCCATCTGCGCGATGGTCGGCTGGATAGGCCGAAGCGTCCTGCCACGGTCATGTTTGTTGGAACTGACACCGATCACGAACAGGCGCCGGGCACCGAGATGCAAAGCCGGGCTTAAGGGATTAAGCTGGCGCAAGGCGCCATCACCAAAAAAATTGCCATTAATAGCCCGCGGTGGGAACAGGATGGGGATGGCGGCGGACGCCATGACGTGATCCAGCGACAAGGTGACCGGTTCGCC
The DNA here is from genome assembly GCA_015661095.1 of Gammaproteobacteria bacterium. Classification (GTDB taxonomy): domain Bacteria; phylum Pseudomonadota; class Gammaproteobacteria; order Eutrophobiales; family Eutrophobiaceae; genus JACVQI01. The sequence continues at coordinate 12,159 of JACVQI010000085.1, read as the reverse complement.
ATGACGATGCAGACGCTGCCAGGGTTCAACAGTCTCTCCTTCATAAAAGGCGACCGATTCACCGGTGCTGTAATTTACGGCGTTGATACAGAGATTACGCACATAGCCGTTACGCAGATTGGCGCGCATGGCGCCGAAATCCAGCCAGCGAGTCAGCAGACGCTCCAAGGGAGAATTGTCCAGTATCGACGGTGGTTTGAAGCGTTCAGTATAGCGGAATGCTCCGGCGCCCAGACGGGCCGTGGTCCGCAACACACTGAGCCAGGAGGTATCGTAAACATTGGCAGCCGATATATTGCGCCATACATGATGCAGGCGCCCCATACCGAACCGGGGCCGGTGCGCAGAGGCCACATAATAGGCGGCGTTGATTGAGCCGGCGGAAGTACCGCAAACAATATCGAAGGGCTGCCGGTTAGTATCCAGAATTTCCAGAACGGCGCGCAACACACCCACCTGATAGGCGGCACGGGCGCCGCCGCCGGACAAGATCAGCGCCGTACTCATAAACGATGTATCACTGGTTCTCGCAAATGATTCACCACTAGTTGCTGTCAATCACAACCAGATGCCGTTGTTTGTCGAGACCCGGCACCTGCAGGGCGTGGACACTATAAGTAATACCGGCTGTCCGCAGTTCCCGCAATTCCGGCTCCAGCCTCGCCCCTTTCATCGCGATAATCCTGCCTGGTTTCTGTACTAATGAAATCACGTATTGATAAAACGTCGGGAGATCGGTCAAGGCCCTGGAAATGATGGTCGAGTAACCCGTGTCCGGATGATAATCCTCAACCCTGACCTGTACCACGTCTACATTATTGATGTGGAGCTCCAGGACAGCCTGGCGCAGAAACCGGACCTTTTTGCTGTTACTGTCCAGCAGACACCAATTCTGTGCCGGCCTGGCCAGGGCCAGGATTAATCCCGGCAAGCCGGCGCCGCTACCCACATCCAGACAGGCGGTTCCGCGTATAAACGGCAGCACCGCCAGACTGTCGAAAATATGATGGGTCAGCATCTGCTGCCGGTCCCGGATCCCGGTCAGGCTATAAGCCTGGTTCCACTGGCTAAGCAAGGCAAGATAATCCAGATACGTCTGGCAGGGATGTGTTCCCGGGTCCTCGCCCAAATCCGTTAATCCCTGGTGTAACGAGGCGAGCAGATCGTCGCTGCTCAAGCACTGGCCTTTAATTGCGAGAAATTCCGTTTCAGATGGATGCGCAGCAGTGAAATCGCCGCCGGGGTCATGCCGGGGATGCGAGAGGCCTGGCCCAAAGTCACCGGGCGGTGCTGGATCAGCTTCTGCTGTACTTCATGCGACAGGCCCCGCAGCAGCTGGTAATCCAGATCCGCCGGCAGGCGCGCATCCTCGTCCCGGCGATTGCGTTCGATCTCCGCCTGCTGCCGTTCGATATAACCATGATATTTGGCCTGCACCTCGACCTGCAACGCGACATCCGCCGGTACGGCAGCATGCCCGTCCAGCAGACTGATGGCCGTTGCATAACTGACCTCCGGCCGGCGTAATAACTGCCAGAGACTGGTTTCCCTGAGCAGGGGTTGACCGATGGTCTGCGTAGCGAGATCCGCGGGTATCTTTTCCGGTGATACCCAGCTGCCTTGCAACCATTGTTTCTCCCGCTCGATGGCCTCGCGCCGCCGGCAGAACTGCTCCCAACGGGCGTCATCGACCAGACCCAGGTCGCGCCCGATTTCGGTCAGTCTGAGATCCGCATTGTCCTCCCGTAACAGCAGGCGATATTCAGCGCGGCTGGTAAACATGCGATAGGGTTCGCTGGTACCACGGGTGATCAGGTCATCGATCAGGACGCCGGTATAGCCTTGTTCCCGGCGCGGGCTCCAGGGTTCCCGCTGCAGATACTTCAAGCCGGCGTTCAGCCCCGCAATCAGGCCCTGCGCGGCCGCCTCCTCATAACCGGTGGTGCCGTTGATCTGGCCGGCGAAGAACAAACCGGAGATATGTTTGGTTTCCAGCCAGGGATACAGATCCCGGGGATCGAAAAAGTCGTATTCAATAGCATAGCCCTGTCGGGTGATTTGAACGTTTTCAAACCCCTTGATGGATCGCACCAAATTAAATTGCACGTCGTACGGCAGGCTGGTGGAAATGCCGTTCGGATAAACCTCGCTGGTGTGCAGACCTTCCGGCTCAATGAAGATCTGATGTGCGACCTTGTCCGCGAACCGTACCACCTTATCCTCCACCGACGGACAATAGCGCGGCCCGACGCTTTCGATGTTGCCGTTATACATGGGCGAACGGTCCAGTCCGGCGCGGATGATGTCGTGGGTCCTGGCATTGGTATGAGTGATATGGCAAAAGATCTGCCGTGGATGCTGCTGTGGATCGCCCAGAAACGAGAACACCGGCACCGGTTCATCGCCGGGCTGCGCCTGCAGTCCGGAATAATCGATGGTGTTGCCGTCCAGGCGCGGCGGTGTCCCGGTCTTCAATCGGCCAACCCGCAAGGGCAGCTCCCGCAAGCGCCGGGCCAGAGCGTTGGACGGCGGGTCACCGGCACGTCCCCCCTGGTAACTGGTTTCACCGACATGGATCTTGCCGCCGAGAAAAGTTCCGACGGTCAGGACCACGCAGGGCGCCATGAACTTCAGCCCCAGCTGGGTCATGACACCTTGTACCTTCTCGCCACTGACGATCAGATCTTCCGCCGTTTGCTGAAAGATGTGCAGGTTGGCCTGCGCTTCCAGCTCGCGTCTGACAAAAGCCTTATATAAGGAGCGATCGATCTGGGCCCGGGTTGCCCTGACCGCCGGTCCCTTGCTGGCATTCAGAGTGCGGAATTGAATGCCGCAGTGATCTGCCGCGCGCGCCATCATGCCACCCAGGGCATCGATCTCCCTGACCAGATGGCCCTTGCCGATGCCGCCGATGGCCGGGTTGCAGGACATCTGTCCCAGGGTCTCGATATTATTGGTCAGCAAAAGGGTCTGTGCTCCCATGCGCGCGGCAGCGAGCGCGGCTTCGCTGCCGGCATGGCCGCCGCCAATCACAATGACATCGTAGTTATGTTCAATCACGGTATTAACTTCAGTAAATTGTCAGCTTCAGGTATTACCCACGTGGCGGTTTTTTAATTCCACATAATGCATGGCCAGGTATTCCGGATAAGCCAGCTCGTCGGCCGTCAGTGGCCGTACCTTGCGGGCTGGATTGCCGACATATAAATAGCCGCTCTCCAGTTGCTTGCCGGGCGTCACCAGGCTGCCCGCCCCGACTATCACCTTTTCCTGCACCACCGCTGCATCCATTATTATAGCGCCCATGCCGATTAAACAATAATCACCGATGGTGCAGGCATGCAGCAACGCCTTGTGACCCACGCTTACATAATTACCTATCGTTAATGGATACCCCGGTTCCCCTGCCTGTTCATTTTCATGTGTGACATGCAGTACCGAAGCGTCCTGGATATTAGTGTGATGACCGATCGTAATCCGGTTCACATCGCCCCGGACCACGACCATGGGCCAGATCGACGATTCAGCGCCGATAGCGACAGCGCCCAACACCAGCGCCGTCGCGTCAATGTAAACGCCAGCCCCGAGCACTGGTGTGTTGCCTGTATAAGTTCTGATGGTCATCCTGGCTCTATCTATGCGTAAGCCGCCCCGGAATGTCAAGGGCGCGAGGATCAGGTATTCTCTCACCGAGTGCAAGTGGATTTGCTCGGCAAATGAGTTTAAAGACAGGCATGCCCAAATCCCGAAACAGGATATAATTATGTAAGCTCTGAATAAGTCCCTCCTGGACTTTTCAGAGCCCGCAAAGTAAAAGCTGTGACTTTTACTTTGCTCCATTTTTCAAACAGTTGCCTGCTTGAAAAATGCCGGCACATCCATGTACCGGACGGAACCTCTGAGTTAATCAGAGGTTCCTTAAGGCCAGGCACAAAGGTTATAGTGGCTGCCTGTAAAAAGTATGCAATGAACATACTGGCTACGGGCTGATAATCTTTATCAATAGCGGGGTATTTATACTGTGTTTGAAATAATGAAGGCTGGCGGTCTGGTCATGTGGCTGCTGCTGACATGCTCAGTAATAATGTTGGCGGTGATCATCGAACGCTTCTGGTCGCTGCAAACCAAATATATCGCCCCAAAAAACCTGCTGTCACAGGTGTGGCAATGGGAAAAAATGGGCTACCTGGATGCCAAACGTATTGATGACCTGCGACGTGGCTCCCCCCTGGGCCGCATACTGGCGGCCGGACTGACCAGATACGGCCATGACCGGGATATCATCAAGGAAAGCATCGAGGACGCCGGAAGGATGGTGGCGCACGAGCTGGAGAAATTTTTAAATGTGCTGGCGACTCTGGCCGGCGTGGCGCCGCTGATTGGATTATTTGGCACGGTGGTCGGCATTATCAAGGTTTTCGCCGCGGTCAGCATCCACGGTGTCGGCGATCCGAATTTTCTGGCCGGCGGCATTTCCGAAGCGCTCTTTACCACGGCTGGTGGTCTGGCGGTGGCCATCCCCTCACTGGTTTCTTACCGCTACTTTCGTGGCCGGGTGGATAACCTGATCATCGTGATGGAACAGGAGGCTTTTAAACTACTGGTGCAGTTACATGAATTACAGGAACGGCGCACCCATGATAACGTGAGGGCCAGTTAATGCAATTCCAGCAAAATAAATCGCCCGACGAAATCGACATCAACGTCATCCCCATGATTGACATCTTTTTAATGTTGTTAATCTTCTTCATGCTATCGACGACGTTTCTGCGCAAGTCCGAGCTGAACATCACCTTGCCCAAGGCCAGCGCCGAACAAACGGAACCGACACTGGATACGATTAATATCGCCGTGGACGCCCAGGGGAACTTCTTCGTCAACGATCAGGCGCTGGTGAATTCCCGCCTGTATACCATACGCGAAGCCTTGCGGGATGCCGCCAAGGATATGACTAAACCCATCATCACCATTCATGCCGACGCGCAAGCCACGCACCAGTCCGTGATCAAGGTGATGGACGCCGCCCGGCAATTGAACCTGGTGAATATCACCTTCGCAACCCAGCCTATGCAAGAAGAGGAAGAAGGTTCGGAATAGTTTGAACGTCTAAAAAAACCTCGCGACCAGCCAGGCTTCGGGTAATTTTTATTTCCGATTAATTAACCAGTCGACAAGCACACTACTATCCTGGCCAGTGCATCACATCGGCCTATCACGTAGAATTACCGCCAGGATGCACACCGAAACCGGAAACCCTCTACCACCATTAGCGCTGCGCAGTGCCAGTGTCCTCGCGGCGCTGAGCGGGGTGCTGTTGATCCTGCCCTTCCGGATTGAGGCAGCCTTTCCCGTCACCTGGTTTGCTCTGGTACCGCTGCTGCTCGCCATCCGCGGCCAAAGTTTGCGGCGCGCGGCAGTGCTGGGATTGCTCGCCGGCACGGTGGCCCATCTGCTGGGGGTTTACTGGCTGATCGGCACCATGGTGCGGTTCGGTGGTATTTACACGCCGATCAGTTATGTGTTGTATGTGATCATCTCGATAGCATTCGGCACCATCTATATTCCCTACACACTGGCCTGCCGCCTGTTACCACAACGGTATCTGGACTCCTCCCTGCGTGGCGCCCTGTTTATAGCAGCAGCCTTCACCGCCAGCGAATTTATTTTCCCGGGTTTATTCCCGTGGCGCATTGGCTACAGCCAGATCCCGCTGCTCGCACTCGTGCAGATTGCCGATCTGATCGGGGCTTATGGCATCACTTTCCTCACTGTCCTGGCCAGCGCCGTTTTATATCAGATGTTTATCGCCTTCCGCCGCCAACCGCGGCGCTATCCCTGGCGCAGCGCGGTCGCTTTATTCACCACGTTTGCAGTGTTTCTCGGTTACGGCGTGCCCCGGCTGGCCGAGATACGTGACCGCATGGCCGGCAGCGAGACCATGAAGATCGCCTTGCTGCAGCCGAATGTAGCCTTTGACGAAAAATTCGACCCAGCGCTGGCGGACCGCAATATCGAGGAACTCTTCACCATGTCCGCCACCGCCGCGGTCGAGCAGCCGGCCCTGATCATCTGGCCGGAAACCGGCTACCGGAAACCCCTGAGTAGCGAGACCACGCATATCGATGTGCCGGTCGCCATTCCGGCTGCCAGCTATCTCTATCTGGGAGCAAACGTCTTTGAACAACGCGGGGATGGTTACAATGCCTACAATTCGGTGCTGGCCCTGACCCCGGACGGGACCGTGCTGGGTCGCTATGACAAACGCCGCCTGTTTCCCTTTGGCGAGTATTTACCATTCTCGGATGTGTTTCCCGTACTGAAAAAGATCTCCGGGCCGATCAGTGACTTCAAGGCCGGGACCGGTCCGCCGATCCAGACATTCCCGAACGGCTACGTCGTCGGTCCCCTGATTTGTTACGAAGATATCTTTCCGGTACTGTCCCGGCACGCGGTACGGGACGGGGCTGTGGTGCTGGTCAATGTTACCAACGATGCCTGGTTCGGCGATACCGCCGCGCCGCATCAGCATCTGCAACTGGCGCTGTTTCGATCGATCGAGAATCGCAGACCGATGGTGCGTGCCACCAACACCGGCCTGACCGCCGTCATCAGCCCGACCGGAGAGATCACCGCACGCGCCGCTCCATTTACCGATGCCATTATCATCGAGGATATTCCCCTGCTGTCGCTGCAGACATTTTATACGCGCCACGGTGATGTGTTCGCGGTGCTGTGTCTGCTGGCGGTGATCATTACCATCTCCTGGCCGCCGCTGCTACGCTTTTACCGTAGTACTAATCGACACACAACACAATGAACACGGATCAACTCGCAAACTTCATCAAGCAACGCTGGGACGAATCAGCTGTTCCGGAACTAATTGAATACATCCGCATCCCGAATAAATCACCCATGTTCGATCCACACTGGCAGGCAAACGGTCATATGGACCGGGCGGTAGCGCGGTTTCAGCAATGGGCAATGCAATTACAAATCCCCGGCATGACCCTGGACGTGGTGCGTCTGCCGGGGCGAACACCTTTAATCTACATCGATATCCCCGGACAGTCCGCCGCTACGATTTTGCTGTACGGTCATCTCGACAAACAACCGGAGATGACCGGCTGGCGCGACGGACTCGGTCCGTGGCAACCGGTGATGATGGAAGACAAGCTCTATGGCCGGGGCGGCGCCGATGACGGCTATGCCCTGTTCGCCGCGCTGCTGGCGATTCAGTATCGATCACCTGTCCGCTCGCATCGGCCGCCCCGACCTGGTGATCTGCCTGGATTCCGGCTGCGGTAATTACGATCAACTCTGGTGTACCACCTCGCTGCGCGGGCTGATCGGCGGGGTCCTGAGTGTTGATGTCCTGAACGAAGGCGTTCATTCCGGCGATGCCGCTGGCTCCATCGCCTCCAGTTTCCGTATCATCCGGCAGTTGCTGGATCGCATCGAAGACCCGCGCAGCGGCCGGATCGACGCGGCGGAATTTAATGTAGCAATACCACCGGCAAGGATCGAGCAGGCCCGGCAGGCAGCGATGATTTTACAGGATCAGACCTACCGGAAATTTCCGCTGGTTGAGGGCATGCGGCCGGTCAGTGAGGATGCGCTGGAATTGATCCTGAGTCGCACCTGGCGCCCGGCTTTGTCCATCACCGGCGCGAGCGGTCTGCCGGCCTTGACTGACGCGGGCAATGTCATGCGTCCCGGCACGGCCCTGAAAATCTCCCTGCGCCTGCCACCGTTATGCGACGCGGCACGGGCCACGGAGAAACTGCGGCAGTTGCTGGAACAGAACCCGCCATACGGCGCCCGCATCACCTTCACGCCCGACTGGAGCGCCGGCGGCTGGTACGCACCGGAGATGGAACCCTGGTTACAGAATGCCATCACCATCGCCTCCCAACATCATTTCGGCCGGCCGGCGGTGCATATGGGGGAAGGCTGGACGATTCCGTTTATGGGCATGCTCGGTGAAAAATTTCCCCAGGCCCAGTTTCTGATCACCGGAGTGCTCGGCCCGCACGCCAACGCCCATGGTCCCAATGAATTCCTGCACCTGCCGACGGCCAGGAAAATTACCTGCTGTATCGCGGAAGTAATAGAGTCGCACTGTCAGCGGTGAAATACACCCTTATTACGGCCATGGGGAACCGAAAATCCAGTCAAATAATTGCTGGATTACATATATAATGGATCAATCTGTATACATCGTGAGACGGTATGCTACGAATTAGACCTCCTGGCGGTTACACCAAACAGGATACGCAAAAACGCAAAGAATGGCTGGCGGAACGCACCGGCTTCAAACTGAACGACACCCATCCCGACGAGCCTGAGAATTTAAAAGGCATCATCGAAAACCATATCGGCTACATGCCGATCCCCATGGCCGTCGCCGGGCCGCTGCGCATCCAGGGCACTTATGCGCAGGGTGAGTATTACATCCCGCTCTGCACCCTGGAAGGGACACTGTCCATGTCCATGACCCGCGGTTTTTATCTCACGCATCAGTCCAACGGCATCCGGACCCAGCACATCAAACAGGAATTGTCACGCAGCCCGATATTTATTTTTCAAGACTTCGATAAACGGGGCGTATTTTCCAAATGGGTTACCGCCAATCATGCGGAACTCAAACGCATAGCTGAATCAACCACCGGGCACGGCAAACTGCTGCGCATCGATCAATATCCGAATCACAACAGCATCATTCTGGATTTTGTTTACTACACGGCGGAGGCTGCCGGCCAGAACATGACCACCTTCGCCACGCATGAGGCCTGCCGTTTCATCAGGGAGCAATTTGCCAGTAGCCATGGCGGGCAGTTCAAATATTTTATCGAGAGTAATTTCAACGCGGACAAGAATCCCACGCACCGGACCCTGGTACACGGCCGCGGGCATCACGTCATCGCCAGCGCGCTGGTCAGCGGCAAATTACTGCGGCGGATCCTGCGCACTAACGCCGCGGAAATGGTGGAAGGGTGGTCGCAGGTCAGCCCCGCGTTCCAGATGGCGGGCGTACTCGGTAATAACATGCATGTCGCCAACGCGCTGACGGCGCTGTATCTGGCCACTGGCCAGGATGCCGCCTGCGTGGCTGAAAATTCCATCGGCATCGTCTCCTATGAATTAAGAAACAAAGAGGATTTGCTGGTGCTGTTATCCATGCCTTCCATCACGGTAGGAACTGTAGGTGGTGGTACGCGCCTGAAGCAGCAGCGGGCCAACCTGGAAATGCTGGGCTGCACCGGCAAGGATTCCTCGAAGAAGCTGGCCGAGATCATCTGCGCCTCGGCACTGGCCCTGGAACTGTCGCTGGCCGGCGCCATCGGCACGGATGAATTCGCCCAATCCCACGCCGACTACGGGAGGTAATGTTTGAAGACCATCCAAGAGGCGTTACAGAACGCCAAGCTTGGACCTGAGTATTCCTACCTGCTGGATCCACCCTCACTTCCGGGGCGGTTCATCAAAAGGCTGTTCGAGCTTTTCTGTAAAGCGGTTTTCATGAGTTATTGCCCGCTGCAGGTGACCGGCAGGGAAAATATTCCGGCAACCTCATTCATATTCTGCAGCAACCACAGCAGCCATATGGACAGTAGTGTGCTCATGGCCGCTTCCGGTTTGCCGTATCGGAGATTCAGAAAAACCAATCACATCGCCCTGGTGCAAAGCCTGGCGTCCTGCCGGGAATTCGTCCGCAATGGCAATCGCAACATTATCATCTATCCGGAAGGCACACGCTCCCTGACCGGCCAGATGGCGAATTTCAAGAAAGGGCCGGCCATGATCGCGACTGAACTCGGCATACCCATCGTGCCGGCCTATATCGATGGTACCTTCGCGGCGATGCGGAAAGGCAGCAAATTCATAAAGCCCCATCAGATCCGTGTCCATATCGGCGAGGCCATCAATCCGCGCACTTATACCGACCAGGCTGACACCGGCACGCACAAACATATCTATGATCAGATTACCGAAGACCTGGAACGAAGCATCCGGCAGTTGCTGCAACAGAGCTCCACACCCGGGCTGGAAAATTAATCCATGACAATCATTGTCGTCATACTCATCATCGTTCTGTTACTTGGCGCGATTCTGTTGTTCAGCGGTTTGCTGGCGGAACAGACACCGGAGATGAACTACTCAGCCGCCGACGGTGAACGTTACGCGCACAAATGGGGTTACACCGATACCAGTTTTGACTTCGCGGGACCGACCACGGTCAAGGTCACCGGCAAGCGCTACCCCGTCTCCGGCTACACCATGCCGGCCTTGATACCCTTTGTGGAGGAAAAACTCGGCGTGCAACTGCAAGCCGAAGATCTGAATACCGAATCCGAGCGGCGGGATGTGCCGGCGCCGGTGATGAATAGCGGTTTTCTTACCGCCTTGCAAGCCGGACTAAAATCAAATCAATATTCGACCGACACCAGGGACCGGTTGATCCACAGCCACGGGCAACTCAGTGTCGATGAGGTTTACCGGATTTTATACGGCCCCTCATTAATGCGTCTCGTCGATCTGGTGGTGTATCCTGAACAGGAAGCTGACGTTAAGAAAATCATCGACGCTGCTTATCAACACAATATCTGTCTGGTGCCTTACGGCGGCGGCACCAACGTCAGCGGGGCACTCACCTGCCCGGCCAAGGAAACCCGGACCATCGTCTCGGTGGACATGCGCCGCATGGATCGGATCCTGTGGTTAGATGCTGACAACAAGCTGGCCTGTGTCGAGGCGGGCATATCCGGCAAGCAACTGGAACTTGAACTGGATAAAAAAGGCTATACCACCGGCCACGAACCGGACAGCATCGAACTGTCCACGCTCGGCGGCTGGATCTCCACCAATGCCAGCGGCATGAAGAAAAACCGTTATGGCAACATCGAGGACATCGTGCTGGAAGCAACTCTGGTCACCCCGACCGGTAACATCGAAACTACCGGCGTCACGCCGAGGAATGCAACCGGCATACAACCTAAGACATTTTTGTTCGGTAGTGAAGGCAATTTCGGCATTATCACCAGGGCAGTGTTAAAGATTCATCCGCAGCCTGAGGTCCGTCGCTACGGATCGCTGATATTTCCCAGATTTGAAGTTGGCGTGAATTTTCTGCGGGAGTTGCGCCAGAGCGGTGTGTTGCCCGCCAGTATCCGGCTGGTCAACAATAATGAATTCCGTTTTGGCCAGGCCCTGAAGCCGGCGCCGTCATACTGGAAGGCGAAAAAGGACAAGCTGCAACGTTTTTTCCTGTTCCACATATTGGGGTTCAAACTCACGGAAATGGTCGCCTGTACCATCGTCATGGAGGGTTCAAAGCAGGAAGTCAAACACCAGCAGAAGGTCATCTTCGGCCTCGCCAAAAAACATCAGGCTGTCAGCGGCGGAGCAACGAACGGCAAGCGCGGCTACATGCTGACCTTCGCCATCGCCTACATCCGGGATTTCTTCAACAAATACCACGTGCTCGGCGAGACCTTCGAAACCTCGGTCCCCTGGAACCGTATCCATGAGGTCACGCAGGGCGTGGTCAATGAATTGAACAACCAGTGTATGAAATACCAGGTGCCGGGCAAACCGTATCTGTCCTACCGGGTCACCCAGACCTACCATACCGGCGTCTGTATCTATTTCACTATGGGCATCTATGGCAAGGGCCTGGCCCAGCCCGATGTGGTATTCAGCAAAATCGAACACGCGCTGCGGGAGGTCATACTGGCGAACGGCGGCTCCCTGTCCCATCATCACGGCATCGGCAAGGTGCGCCAGGATTTTATTCCGCGGATACAATCGGCAAACAGCATCAGAGTTCTGAGGGAATGCAAGAAGGCGATGGATCCGAACAATATTTTCGGTATCCGCAACGGCGTCTTCGGTGAGTGAGGAGTTTATGAGTGAGGTGTAAGGAGTGAGGAGATAGGAGTTTGATCGTAGGTCGGATTGAGCAAAACGACCGATTCGCCGGGAGCGAACCGGGTTGTGCGCAGTACGCCCGCAGGGCACAGTCCATGGATGGGCTGCGACAAATCCGACATCACTATTTGTATTATAGCGAATAACCGTATGTTTAAAGATAAAACAGTACTCATCACCGGGGCGTCCTCCGGGATCGGCCGGGAGACGGCGCGCGAGTTCGCCCGGCAG
>JACVQI010000084.1 GCA_015661095.1 Gammaproteobacteria bacterium | reverse complement strand
AAGGCCATCCATGATCGTATCTATCAGATCCAGACCATCGAACTGAATTCCGGCAGCAAGTCCTCTCTGGGTTCGGCCTTTCAGGTCAACGCCAACGGTCTGCTGGTGACGAATTTCCATGTGGTGGCCAGTTATGCCCTGGAACCGGAAAAATACCGGATTGAATATGTGAACCATGCGGGACAGACGGGAGCCCTGGAGTTGCAGGACGTGGATGTGGTGAATGACCTGGCCCTGGTGCAACATCAGGATTCCTCCCAGCACTTTCTGGAACTGGCGGATATCCCGGTCGAGCAGGGCGCGGCAGTTTTTTCCATGGGTAATCCCCATGATCTGGGTATGACAGTGGTGTCGGGGACCTTTAACGGTCTTACCGCTCACAGTTATTATGATCGGATGCTGTTTTCCGGATCGATTAATCCCGGTATGAGCGGCGGTCCGGCGCTGAATGCCGAGGGCAAGGTCATTGGTGTGAATGTGGCGACTGCCGGTAATCAGATTAGTTTTTTCGTGCCCTTGACCAGGCTCAGGGAGCTGTTGGGTCGATACACAGGCGCGGCGCTGCCGGTATCCGAGTTACGAGCGCGTATGCAGTCACAATTAATGGCTAATCAGCGCACCTATATTGAAACCCTGCTGAGTGCGGAATGGCCGGTGGCAAAACTTGGAGAAGCCACGGTCATTGGTGAAATGACCCCATTCACCCGCTGTTGGGGCGCCTCCAGCGATAACCAGGAAAACCGCCTGCTGTTCAACGTTACCACCAGCAATTGCATGAATGCGGAGTTTATCTATCTGTCCAACCGCTTCACCACCGGCGGTCTGCAATACGAATTCAGCTGGCTGGACACCAAGACACTAAACCCCTTCCAGTTCTATCAGGCCTATCAGGAGCATATCCAGGGGGCGGCGCCCATCAACGCCGCCTGGCAACAGGATGTCACCAACTTTGCCTGTCATCAGGATTTTGTCGAATCAGGTGGCGATTCTGCCGCGGTCACCAAATCTATATTATGCGTGCGCGCTTATAAGGAATTCACAGGTCTGTATGATTTTCTCTATACCGGGGCCACCGTGCAAAATGGCCGCAAGGGTTTAATCAGCCATTTCACCATCTCGGGCATAGAAAAAGAACTGGGCCTGCAACTTACGCAAAAATTTATCGAGCATGTCAGATGGACGTCATTATCGAACTGATCAGCCGCACCAAGCGGGTTATCGAACGGCATCGCTACACCGGCGCCAGCATCACCATTGGCCGCGCCTACGATAATGATTTGATTATCTCGGATCCGCATCTCTCGCAACATCACGCCGTACTGACCGATCTGGGCGAGGATGGCTGGTGTCTGCAGGACCTGAACAGTAAAAACGGCATCTTTACCAGGAAGCATCAACGCATCCAGACACGTGCCAGTGTGAAGTCGGGCGATGAAATCATCCTGGGTAAAACCACGCTGCGTATCTATGATCGTTTCCATGAGGTGCCAGCGGCATTAAGCATGAATCCGGTGGAAAAAATTTTCCAGCCATTAAGCCGGTCCGGGAATGCCATGCTGTTCATCCTGATGGCTATGGCGGTTTTAGCCATGAACAGTTATCTGGAGCTGTATATGGATGACGAAGTGCGGCATATCTTCGCGGACACCATGGGACTGCTGTTACTGGGTATCGGCTGGGCGCTGTTATGGGCATTGATCGGCCGGGTGATGCGGCATGACGCGCGTTTTCTCGTGCAACTGGTGATCAGTGTGACATATCTGCTATGCGCGATATTTTTCGAAAACTGCCTCGACGTCATATCCTTTAACAACAGTTCTGACACCGCCGCCTTCATCATCGGCGGTATCGGCCACTTCCTGCTGTTCTCGACCTTGCTATGGCTGAATCTGTATATCGCCATCAGTCAAACCGACCGGCGCCGGCTGCTGATGGCGAACGGGATATCATTCTCGATCGTGTCCCTGGTGTTAATATTATATTTTATTAACGTTTCGGAATTCTCGGGCCAACCCAATTATGTCCATTATTTGAAACCCCCGGCGCTGCAATGGTTTTCCCCGGTAGCTCGCGCAACATTCCTGCAGCAGGCGGATGACATCTTCACGTATAGCAACGCCCAGTTGGACGATTAGACGGGTTACGCTACCTGTCGCTTGAATTCCGGTTGTGGAAGGCGGGCGACAGTCGTTTCGATCCAGTCTTCAACCGCACTGGTGATCTCCCGGGCTGATTTACCCTCGGTGGCGATAGCGGGTCCGATGACCATCTGGATGGTGCCCGGCCATTTACGGAAACTGTTTCGCGGCCAGAAATAACCCGCGTTATGTGCCACCGGGATGACCGGGCATTGCAACTGCTCAGCTAGCATACCGCCACCAGCCTGATATTTACCCCGGACACCGGACGCCACCCGGGTGCCCTCCGGAAAGATGACAATCCAGAGTCCCTCGTTCAGCCGTTGCCGGCCGGCCGTGGCAAGCTGGCGCATGGCCTTGATGCCGGACTGGCGATCGATGGCTATCGGTTGCATGGCCGCCAGACACCAGCCGTAGATCGGGATCCAGAGTAATTCCCGTTTTACCACCCACACCTGTGCCGGGAAGATCAATTGCAGGGCCAGGGTTTCCCAGGCCGACTGATGCTTGCACATGATAATGCCGGGGGTAGCGGGAATGTTTTCCGCGCCTGCCACTTCATAGGTTAGATTACAGGTGACTTTCAACCACCAGAGATTGAATACCGACCATTTCGAGATAATTCGGAAACGGAAAGTGATGGGAAACGGCCACAGCAACTGGGAAATGGGCAGATAAATGATGGTGAGCAGCGCCAGGCCCAGGTAAAACAGGGTCGCCCGTAACAATAACACCGGGTTACCCCGGCATCAGCAGTTGATCGACGATATCGGCGAGGTCTTTATAAACCGCCACGCCAGCGGGCACTTCGTTTTTATTGATCACGCTTTGTCCGTACCCGGTTTTCACCAGCGCCGGTGTAGCGCCGGCGGCGCTCGCCGCCTGCAAGTCCGACAATTTATCGCCAACCACATAAACACCATCGAGTGAGGTCCGCAAGCGCCGGGCTACCTCCAGCAGCAGGCCGGGTTTGGGTTTGCGGCAATCGCAACCATCATCGGGCCCATGCGGACAGAAAAATATGGCGCTGATGACGCCGCCGTATTGGGCCAGATGGGTATGCATTTTCTGATGGATGCTGTTCAAGGTGTCGATATTGAACTTACCCCGCGCGATCCCGGCCTGATTGCTGGCGACCACCACATGATAGCCGGCATGGGAGAGGCGCGCGATGGCATCGAGGCTGCCGGGGATGGCCCGCCATTCGTCCACGGACTTGATGTACTCATCCGAGTCATAATTGATGACGCCGTCCCGATCCAGAATGATTAATTTCATCAGTAATTACACCTGCAACCTGGAAATGTCCGCAATCTGGTGGAATTCGTGGCGGATCCCAGCCAGCAGTTGCAAGCGAGCCAGACGCAGTTGCTCATCCTCGACCATCACCATGATGTTATCGAAGAAGCTGTCCACACTATCGCGCAATCGCGACAGGCGGCGCAGGGCCTCGGTATAGTTACGTGCCGCAATCAGGGGTTTCACCGCGGCGGCGATATTCTGCAACTGGCCGGCCAGATCCCGTTCCGCCGCTTCCGTCATTAATGCGCTTTCGATAACCGGCGCGAATTTCTCGGCATCCCCGTTGCCGGCCTGGCGCAGGATGTTATGAATGCGCTTGTTGGCAGCCGCAAGGCTCGCCGCTTCCGGCAGGCCGGTGAAGCTCTTGACCGCCTGGAGCCGTGCGTGAAAATCGATCGGGCGGACAGGGCGCCGTGCCAGCACCGCATCGAACATATCCACGGTATAGGTAGCAGCCTCCAGAAAATAGCCGCGTAATCGCTCCATCATAAAATCGAATACTTTCCCGACGACGGCATTGGCATTCAGTTTCTTGTCGAAGGTTTCGGCTGCGAACAACAAAGCAGTTTCTAGATCCAGGTCCAACTTGCCTTCAAGAATGATGCGCAGGCAACCCAGGGCGGCACGGCGCAGGCCGTAGGGATCTTTCTCCCCGGTCGGTAACAGTCCTATGGCAAATGTACCGACCAGGCTGTCGAGTTTGTCGGCAATGGCCAGGATCTGTCCGCTCCGGCCGGCCGGCAGACGGTCACCGGCGAACCGAGGCAAATACTGATCGCCGATGGCGGTGGCGATGTCTTCGGCTTCGTGACTGGCGCGGGCGTAATAGCGGCCCATGGTGCCCTGCAGTTTTGGAAATTCACCGACCATATCGGTCAGCAGATCGCATTTGGCCAGTAACGCGGCGCGCTCCACGGCAGCATGAGGCTCGCCGAGCTCCGAGGCGATAAATACCGACAGCTTTTGCAGGCGTTCGGATTTATCGGCCAGCGTACCGAGATTTTTCTGATACACAACGTCCCGCAAGCCAGGGCAGTATTCCGCCAGCGGTTTCGCCGAGTCACGTCGCCAGAAGAAGGCCGCATCATTCAGACGCGGCCGGATGACGCGCTCGTTGCCTTTTTTGACTTCTTCGGGAGCGCTGCTGTCGATGTTGGCGATGGTGATGAAGTTCGCCGTTAACCGTCCCTGGTCATCGGTCATCGGGAAATACTTCTGATGTTCCTGCAGTGTCGCCAGCAATACCTCATCCGGCAGCGCCAGAAATTCCGGATCGAAGGACCCGGTAATCGCAATCGGCCATTCCACCAATGCGGTCACTTCATCGAGTAAATCCGGATCGATGTGCGCCCTGCAGCCGTAGGCGGCGGCCGTCGCCTCGATCTTGTCCTTGATGATTGCCCGCCGTTCCTGAAAATCGGCGATGACAAAGGCCTTGCTTCTGAGTTTGTCGAGATAATTCGCGGGTGAGGTAATTTTCAATGGTTTGGGCCGGTGAAAACGGTGGCCACGGGTTATATTCCCAGCGCGAGTGTTCAGGATCTCGCAGGGGACGACCTCGCGTCCCAGCAAGACCATGCTCCAATGCACGGGGCGAACGAATTCAGCGTCACCGGCGCCCCAACGCATGCGCCGGGGGATCGGCAAGCGTGCCAGGGCGGTCTGGATGATTCCGGGCAGCAACTCGACAGCGGTCTGACCTGGATCCGTACTCCGGTACATCGTCCAGCTGCCCTTGTCGGTGGTTTCGGTTTCCAGCGCCTGGATATCGGCATTGCAGGAGCGGGCAAAACCTTCCAGGGCTTTAGTCGGTTTGCCTGCCGCATCATAGGCGGCCGCCACCGCCGGTCCACGCCGCACTAACTGCTGATCCGGCTGCCGCAGCACCAGCTTGCTGATCATGACGGCCAGGCGCCGGGGCGTGGCGTACCATTGGTGCTTGCCGTGGGCGAGGTTATGTTTCAGCAGCCCGTTGTGAATCTCCTCCGCGAAAGCGGTGGCGAGTTGCGGCAACGCCTTGGGCGGCAGTTCCTCGGTGCCAATCTCGATTAACAGGTCACGCTTGTCAGCCATATCGTACTCTGTTAATTACTCACCGTGGATCGTTCACCACCGGCGCCTGCCTGCAGTAACGGGAAGCCCAGGGCCGCGCGTTTTTCGTAATACGACTGAGCAACCGCCAGGGCCAGGCCGCGTACTCGCAGGATATAGCGTTGCCGTTCCGTCACGGATATGGCATGTCTGGCGTCGAGGAGATTGAACTGGTGCGAGGCCTTCAGCACCATTTCATAGGCCGGCAGGGGCAGATTTTTTTCAATCAATAATTTGCTTTGCCGTTCGCTTTGTTCAAATGCCTGAAACAGGGCGGCGGTATCCGCGTGTTCGAAGTTGAAGGCGGACATCTCCACTTCATTCTGATAATAGATATCGCCATAAGTCACGGGCCCGGCGGCGGACTCGGTCCAGACGATATCGAAGACGCTGTTGACATTTTGCAGATACATCGCAATCCGCTCCAGCCCGTAAGTGATTTCTCCGGACACCGGTTTGCAATCCAGTCCGCCCACCTGCTGGAAATAGGTAAACTGGGTCACCTCCATGCCATTCAGCCACACCTCCCAGCCCAGACCCCACGCGCCCAGCGTCGGCGACTCCCAGTTGTCCTCGACGAAACGGATATCATGCACCAGCGGATTGATCCCCAGCAGTTGCAGCGATTCCAGATAAATATCCTGGATCTCCAGCGGCGACGGTTTCAGGATCACCTGGAACTGATAATAATGTTGCAGTCGGTTCGGGTTATCACCGTAACGGCCGTCAGTAGGCCGGCGCGATGGCTGCACGAAGGCCACGTGCCAGGGCTCCGGTCCGATGGCGCGCAGAAAGGTGGCCGGATGGAAGGTACCGGCCCCCATTTCCATGTCATAGGGCTGCTGGATGATGCAGCCTCGGCCGGCCCAGAATTGCTGCAGCTCGAAGATGAGTTCCTGGAAAGTCATTTGGTTATCGGGTTATTTTTAGCATTTAAATTCAAGAGTATAAACAGGGTGAGAGTATAACGGTTCAGCCGGGAGTTGTGTATGACATCAGTCAGTTTTCCGTATGCGGTCATGGCATTCAAGGCATAGGTGTTCCGGCTGATATCAGACCCAGGGAATATGAGAGAGATGTCATGCAACAAGCTATGAGTACGCAGGAAACTTCCCATAGCGGGTATTTCGTCAACATCGTCGATGTGCTGCAAAAGCTGGCGGAACTCTGCGGCGACCGCCAGCGATCTGCATCATTAAAAGCAAGATGGAGAAATAAGGGCAATATGAAGGCGTTGGGTTCTAAATCCCAATACCATATCCCTTAGAATTCTTTATATTCCTGAAACGGGTGAGATGGTACGGTCTTTCGGAATATATTCCTTGAGAAAATGACTGGAATGGTAAACCGAAATTATTTTTTCTAAGACGAATATTATGCCATAAAAAATCAGTACCACTCCCGATTCCGGCACACCATTCACCAGGTCAATAATTGAAATAACCACAATTAGAATTAAAATTACTTCCACGAAAGCATCAGCCAGACCCAGGAAAGGATGGCCGGCGTAAAAATAACCGCCGCCGGGAAAGATGATGGATTTCATCCGGCCCTCGGCGCTGTTCTTGAATTGCAACCGGCAGGAAGGGCATTCATAGTGATCTTTTTCCAATGGCTTGGTGCACCGGGGGCAGAGGTGGTGGCGCATTAGCGTCGCGGATGGAGCCCCTTCATGGGGGATATTGCCGAGCAGCTCCTTGATTTTTTTGCGTTCGGAACTGGATATATACATAAACGACTCGGTCTTACCGGATTCATATTTCACCTTCAAAGTCCCGCCACGCAAACCCATCGATTCCGTATCCGCAAAGCGAATCTCGGCTATGGAGTTCCGGTATTTGTAGGAAGAGGTGACGGGTAAATGGAATATTCGTTTGTTGGTAAATACAAATACTGCTCGTTTTAAATAATAGATTATCCAGCCGGTTAGATATTGCTCCATGAAGCTCATGGGTGAGCAACCACGTGCGATCAGCAGCACCTTTTCATCCTTGTCCATGAAACGGTTCAGCTCCGGTAGGGTCTTGGCGTACGAGATTTGCCGTCGTTCTATCCGTTTATTGTATTTCCCCTTGTGATCGGAAAACATGAAATCCGTATCAACCGGAAATCCCATCGTGTTCACGCTGGTTGTTTGTCCGGAAAGCGCCATGTCATTCCCTCCTATTCAGATTAAACTTTTACATTATCCGCTTTCGGTATCGCTTCAATCAAGTAACCCAGTTTCCGGGTCAAGGTATCGAATAGGTAGGCGGGGATCAGGTAGAATCGGCTGGCAAGCTATGTCACGAAACCGGCAGCCGCCATAGCTGGAGCGTTATCCGGAATCATACCGGCGCTTTTCCGACGGCCACCGCCAGCGACCTGCGTCACTAAACCGGATGTTCTGCCCCTACCTGAGGGAGTGGCCGATGAGGACAGCAGCAG
>JACVQI010000276.1 GCA_015661095.1 Gammaproteobacteria bacterium | reverse complement strand
GATGGGATTCTGGGTGGCCATCACCAGAAACAATTTTGGTAACAGATAGGTCTGGCTGCCAACCGTGATTTGCCGTTCCGCCATCGCCTCCAGCAACGCCGACTGCACCTTGGCCGGGGCGCGGTTAATCTCGTCCGCCAGTACCAGGTTATGAAACAACGGGCCTTGCTGGAATTTGAAGCTGCCGTCCTGGGGCCGGTAGATCTCGGTACCGGTCAGATCCGCCGGCAACAGGTCCGGGGTGAACTGGACCCGGTGAAAATCACCCTCGATGCCCTCACCCAGCACCTTGATGGCGCGGGTCTTGGCCAGGCCGGGCGCGCCTTCCACCAGCAGATGGCCATCGGCCAGCAAGGCGATGAGCAGACGGTTTATGAGAGTGGTCTGGCCGATGATCTGGCTGCCAATAAAGCTTTGCAGTCGTCGCAGTTCTGAAATGACGGACATAAATCTCGCTCTGGTTATAAATAGGGAAGCTCTGAATAAGTCCCTCCTGGACTTTTCAGAGCCCGCAAAATAAAAGATGTTACTTTTACTTTGCTCCATTTTTCAATTCCGCCTGGGCGGACTTGAAAAATGCCGGTACATCCCGGTACCGGACGGAACTTCTGCTTAAATCAGAAGTTCCTTAATCTTTGTATGACATGAATTTAATCAGAAAATTCTGACGCCATATCGATGTGAAAACAATTTTACCGCCCAGCCGGATAAAATACGGGTGTTGGCGCGATAAGACTCATTATTCTAATGACCCTTCGTCAAAAGACGAAATCGTATCTCGGCCATATCAGATTACCGTATAACCGGCACTCCAGGATGGAGATTACTGCTAAGATACCATTTAAATGGAGAATAACAGTCAACCCGGTTGATTCATCGATCTCATTAGTAATGATAAAACTCTACAGTAGTGATGATACCGTACTGATAGGCCACCTCCAGAGTGTCCTGGAAGAGGCAGGGATCACCTGCTGGATCAAGAATCGGTTTCTTGCCGCGGGTATCGGGGAACTGCCGCCGACAGCAGTCTGGCCGGAACTCTGGCTGCATCAGGAGTCGGATATTAACCAGGCCATGACTATCATCAGCCCGATTATAAAACCTCCCGCAGCCAGGCATTCACCCTGGCAATGTCATTGTGGCGAGCGGCTGGAGGGACAATTCGATTGCTGCTGGCAGTGCGGCCGGCTACGACCGGCACTTTGATCTCATGACTGGGAATTCCAGCGAACTGGCGTCACTCAAGCGTTATTTTTCCGATAAGCAGACGCGCATCACGGTCCTGACCGGCGCCGGTATCTCGGCGGAAAGCGGCATTCCCACCTTTCGCGGACCGGAAGGTTACTGGACGGTCGGCTCGAAAGTCTACATGCCGCAGGAAATGGCCACCCTCAGTATGTTCGGGCAGCAACCGCTGGCGGTCTGGCAGTGGTATCTCTATCGACTGGGCGTGTGCCTGCATGCCGAACCCAATGCCGGTCATCATGCCCTGGTGCGGATGGAACAACAGTTGGCCGATCGTTTCGGGCTGATCACGCAGAATATCGACAACCTGCATATCCGCGCCGGCAACTCGTTGCAACGCACCCTGCAGATCCATGGCAATATCAATCACACCCGCTGCAGTGGTCCCTGCGGCTCACAGCTGCGGCCGTTACCGGATGCCTTGAAAAGACACCGGACCGAACAGACACTCGCGACGGACGAAATCCGCCTGCTGCATTGTCCGGATTGCGGGGCCTGGCTGCGGCCGCATGTGCTGTGGTTCGATGAATATTACGATGAAGAATACTTTCGCTATGAAAGCGCCATGGCCCTGGCCAACAGAACCGATCTGTTAATCATCGTCGGCACTTCCGGGGCGACCACCCTGCCGAACCAGGTGGCCATGACTGTATACAACCGCGGCAAAACCATTATCGATATCAATCCTGAGGAAAATCCCTTTTCGGAGCTGGCGATGGACAGCCCGGACGGCCAGTTCATACGGGCGGCAGCGGCAGTGATCCTGCCGCAGATCGCGACGCTCTGTACAACGTGAGCGGTATATTGCATCATAAGCGGAAACATACTAGAACATATCTCAAAATCTAAAATGAGATACATCTCTAAGTATGTCGTCATGCCGGGCTTGACCCGGCATCCAGTAAACTAATGTTTTTAACTGGATTCCGGCATGCGCCGGAATGACGGCGCTTTTAAATCTGATGTTTTAATCAGAATTTCCTTAATTTTGAGATAAGTTTTAATTACACCGACCCACAGGAGCACCCCGCCATGTCGAAAATAAACACCAAAAATAACGAATTAAGCAGCTACGAACAACAACGCCGTACCATCCTGAAAGGCGCCGGCGCCACATTAACCATGGGAACACTGGCCGCGAATTTTGGTGCGCTGCTGCCGCGGGGCGTCCACGCCGCCGACAGCGTGGTCGGCAGCCGCTGCCTGACCATCCTTTATCAGAATGGCGCCAATGTCACTTTTGATTTCGATTACTATCGCGACAAACACCTGACCATGATCATGGACTTATACGGGAACTCGATTAAAAGATTCGAATTACGCAAGCCCGTCGCGGCGGAAGCCATGCCGCCACCGGCCTACGTAGCGGTGGTAAATTTCTGGGTGAATGATC
>JACVQI010000004.1 GCA_015661095.1 Gammaproteobacteria bacterium | reverse complement strand
CTTATTTTGCCCTGCAACAAAAACAGGTAGCGCTGGCGGATTGTGATCCGCAGGGTTCCAGTATTGACTGGCTGGCCGTGCGGCCGGCGAGCGCCGTCAGTATCGGTGTCGCGACCTTGAAGGAGGGCAAATTACAGGCGCCGAGAGGTACCGATATCGTCGTGATCGACAGCCCGGCCGCAACCCACGGCAAGCGCCTGGCCGGTTTTATCCAGGCCTGTCAGACCCTGGTGATCCCGATGGTGCCGTCCCCGATCGATATCCGCGCAGCCGAGCATTTTCTGCATGAACTGTATGAGCTGCGCAGTCTGATCAACCGCAAGATTAAACTGGCGACGGTCGCCAACCGGGTGCGGGAGAACACGCTGGTGGCCGCCAAGCTGGAATATTATCTGGATAAGATCAAGCTGCCGAACGGCCAGAAGCTGCCCTACATGACGGTGTTGCGCGCCAACCAGAACTACATCCGGGCGGCGGAGTGCGGTCTCAGTATCTTTGAATTCGCGCCCGCCAAGACCCTGTATGACCGGGAGCAATGGCAACCATTACTACGTTGGCTGGCCAGCGACCGGAGCCTGCCCGATTAGATGGGTTAACTTCACTCCCGTCCCGGATTACCGGGACGATGCCGCAGTAATTTGACGGCACCGGCGCTGATCCCGGTTGCCAGGAGCAGACCCTGGCGATAGCAGGCGGCGGCGCCGGCCTGATCACCTTCTTGTTCCAGCAGCGTCGCGAGTTCCTGGCAGGCCTCGGGGCCAGGTTGTAGCGCCAGACTTTCTTCCAGACAGGAGCGCGCCTTGCCCCACAGGCTGTTACGCCGGCACAGTCGGCCAATGGTCAGCAGCAACACCGGGTCGCGGGCATGTTCCGTTAACAACTGTTCGGCGCAGGCCAGTTGTTTGGCATTATCAGCGCCCTGCACCAGGCCATACAGTCTGATCAGGGTGGGATCCCACTGCCGTTTCAGGGCAGTTCGCAGCAGCGCCTCACAGTCCTTCGTCTCCGCATAACGCAAGCGTTCCTGTATGTAGGTTTCCAGGATCGGCAATTCCCGGCGCAGCTTTTTCGGCATGCCCAGCCACACTGCATCGAGCCGGTCCTGATCGGCATCCCGGCCGGCATGTTGTAACAGTCCGGTATAGGCGGCTATCTGATAGGCCCTGATCTGCGCCGCCGGCAGCAGTTTTGTGCCGCGCAGTTGCTCCAGGTTCTCCAGCACGCCATGCCATTCCCGCAATTGCGCGCTGGCCTTGAGCAGCATCAGGTGGGTCTGATCGCGGCCGGACCCTTTGCCAGGCAGATTTTTCAGGGTGGCGTAGGCCTGTTCGGTTTGCTGTTGCCTGAGTTGCAATTCCGCCTGGCCCAGGCTGACAGCGACAGCGGCATCCCCGGCCTGTTCCTGGGCCAGGCGCAGGTACTGATCGCGCTGCGGCAGATGTCCCTGTTGCTGCGCGGCCGTGGCCGCTTGCAGATAATTCAGGCTCGGCGTCCGGCTGTAGGCCGCGCCTTTGCGGAAGGCCGTCTCCGCCCGCCGCCAATCGCCGGCATGGGCGCTCAGCAATCCCTGCGTCAGATATTGTTCCGATTGCCGGCTGCGTTTTTGCCGGGCCCAGCGACGGTAATTTTTCGGCAGATTGGCCAAACCCAGCAGTATGAGCATCAGCATGGCCAGCAGTATCGAGATGAACAACAATGCCGCGACAAAAAAAGCGAAGCTGGCCTGTATGGTGGTATCACCGAGCGTCAGGATGAAGGCGCCGGGATGATTTTGCAGGAAGATGCCAACCACCAGCGCGGCTGCCAGCGCGCCCAGAATCGCGATCAACCATCTCACGGAACCGACTCCTCCGGGGTTGCCATGGTTTGCGGATCGTCAGTGGTTTCCCGGATCAGCGCGCGCAGTGTTTCCATGGAAGAATCTATGGTGGGCAGTTGCGGATTCAGGTCGATCACCATCATCCTGTTTAAGGAGTCGATGATGTTGCCGACGGCGGGGTCACGGGTATCGAAGTTTTCGCGCAGCCCGTTCTGGATCATCGTCAGGGCGGCCTTAAAATTATGCGTCTCCTTGCGTAATACCGCGCGGGTGGCGGTCTCCAGTTGCAGGCTCAGATTTTGATAAATGTGGTAACGCTGTTCCGGCAGCAGTGCGACTGGCGTTCCATCCTCCGTGTGATAAACCCTGACCAGGTCCTTCAGGCTGTTCAGAATCGCAGTGCCCAACCGACGCCAGAATGGCAGCTCGGTGGCAACGGTCTGCTCCTGCGGTGTGGCGTCAGCCTCATCACTGGCATCCCCGGGTAACGGTTTTAAGGGCAGCTTGTCGGCACGGGCCGCGATATCGAGCAGGTACAGGGCCAGGCCGGAGATATCCACGTTGTTGACCGCTTGCAGGGCGTTGATATCGGCGTTTAATTGCTTTCTGGCTGGCAGCAAGCGCGGATCGTTAAAATCCCGCAGGCGTGTCGCGGCTGTCTGTAGCGCGGACAACGCGACCGCTGCGTCCTGGTCCAGCGCCAGGCGCTGGCCGGCGATGATGAGCAGATATTCCACTTCCGCCAGCAGCCAGTCGAAATTATTCTGTTGTGGCTGATTGCGCACGCTGGCGAGGTCCGCCAGCATGGCTGCCTGCGCCGTGCGCAGTTCGGCTATTTCCTGACTGATATTCGCGGAGTCGTTGCGCAGGGCGGCAACGGCGGTCGCCAGTTCGGTCTGTTGTTGCTGCCATTGCCGGGATGCTTCCTGGTCTTTTTTTACCTGCTGCAGATCGTAAAACAGGTAAGCAGAAACGCTGATTGCAATCAGCAGGACCAGGCTGACGATAACTGATAATGTCCGCACCGGTGCTGGTTGCTGCACGGCAGCCGCTGTGGCCGTATCATCCACACTTGTAATCGGTTCTGTTACACCAACTTCTGTTGTCATGTTGCCTTAGTCCTCAAATAAACTCATGGTTGCCTGCAGCAGACCGGTATCACTGGCCGCTGTCGCCACCGCCGCTGCGTGCTTGAAACCCAATTCCCGGGCCGCCAAACCTATCCGCTCACTCATCACCGCCAGTGGTGTGTGTAATAAACTCACCCGTCTGTCCGCAGCCGTCATATTAACCAGATTGTGTAATCCTTCAACACTGGTGATGATAATGGCATCGGGCGGATCGGTATGCCACAGTTCCACCATATTACCAGCGCCGGCGCCGGGTGTGACGCGCTGATACACCTCCAGATAGTTCACGTACGCGCCAATCTTGCGCAGGCGTTGTTCCAGCAGGTCCCGGCCGCCGACACCGCGGACGATCAAAATGTGTTTGCCGGTCACGGCCGCAGGTTGCAGTTGTGGCAGTTGCAACAAGGCCTCGCTGCCGCTGCCCGCTTCCGTACTGATGATATTCGTGACGCCCTGCTGCTCGAGCGACTGTCGTGTCCCCGCGCCGACAGCCAGCATCAATTTATCCTGAATACCGTTATAAAATTCCGATAATGCACTGGCCACGTAGTTCACGGCATTCCGGCTGACGAAGATAATCACATCCGCCGCGGCCAGATCCGCAAGCAACTCAGTTATCGTCCGGTTTTGCTGGACCGGTAGTATCTCAATGACCGGGAACCGGATAGCCCTGCCGCCGGCCGCTGTAATCATCTGGGACAGGGACTCGAATTGTTGCTGCGGGCGCGTGATCCAGATCACACGCTTAGCCAGAGACAGTTTAGTTTTGCGCCCCATGGCCAGCTTCCCGCAAGATGTCCCCGGCGCCACGGTCCAGCAATTGCTGTCCCAATGCAGCGCCGTGCATATCAGCCAGAGCCATGGGACCGGTGACGGCGGCACGCAGCAATTCACTGCCATCAAGGCGGCCGACCAGCGCCCGCAAGGTCAGTTCCCGGTCCCGCAATTCCGCAAAGGCGGCAACCGGGGCGTGGCAGCCGCCGTTGAGCTTCCGGTTCAAGGACCGCTCCGCCGTGACACAGGCATGAGTGGCCTCATCGTTCAGAACGCTGATCATTTCGATCAATGCCTGATCGTTACTGCGGGTTTCCAGGCCCAGCGCGCCTTGTCCGATGGCCGGCAACATGACATCCGGTTCCAGAAACTGTTTAATCCGATCCTGCAGGCCCAGACGCTTGACGCCAGCCGCCGCCAGGATCAGGGCATCATAATTGCCGGCATCCAGTTTCTTCAGGCGGGTGCCGACATTGCCGCGGATGTCGAGGATCTCCAGATCCGGACGTAAGGCCCGCAACTGGCATTGCCGGCGCAGGCTGGAAGTGCCGATCCAGGCGCCGGCCGGGAGTTGCTCCAGTCCGCTACAGGTGTTTGAGATCAGGACATCGCGGGCATCCTCGCGTTGCATGATGACTGGCAGGGCCAGGGGCACGGGCAGATCCACTGTGACGTCCTTCATGGAATGCACCGCGAGATCGGCGCTGCCGGCCAGCAGGGCCTGTTCGAGTTCCTTCACGAAGGCGCCCTTGCCGCCCATCTGCTCCAGGGACAGATTGAGAAATTTATCCGCCTCGGTGCGGATGCCGATGATCTCGATGGTCAGAGTGGGGTAGTGAGCCAGCAGTTGCTCCCGGACATGCCGTGCCTGCCACATGGCCAGGGGACTCTCCCTGGAAATTATTCTTATTCTGGATATCTGCATGGGTATTGACTGTCGGAATTCACGTTGGGAATGATATCTTTTTATGCCCCGGCTGGCATACACTATTAAGCATCTTTATGATGTTAAGCCATGATTTCAGAGAATAATATATGAAACTCGGGGTAATTATGGATCCCATCGATGGGATCAAAACCTACAAGGACAGCACTTTTGCCATGTTGCTGGCCGCCCAACAACGGCAATGGGAGATCCTGTATATGGAGCTGCCGGATCTTTATCTCCGGGATGACCGGCCCTATGCCCGCATGCGCGAACTGACGGTGCGGGATGATCAGCGCGACTGGTTCAACTACACCGGTGAACGGACATTGCCCCTGGATCAGCTCGATATCATCCTGATGCGCAAGGATCCGCCTTTCAACATGGAATATATCTACACCACGCACCTGCTGGACCATGCCGAGCAGGCCGGGGTGCTGGTGGTGAACCGTCCCGGCAGTCTGCGCGATGCCAATGAGAAACTGTTTATCAGCCATTTTCCCGACTGCGCCCCACCGACACTGGTGACCAGAAATGCGGATTTAATCAAATCTTTTCTCGAGGAATACCGGGAGATTATTCTGAAACCGCTGGATGGTATGGGTGGACAATCGATATTCCGGACCCATACCTCGGATCATAATACCAATGTCATCATTGAATCACTGACCGATCACGGCCGCCGCTTCGCCGTCGCGCAAAAATACCTGCCGGAAATAAAACACGGCGATAAACGCATACTCATGATCGATGGCGAACCGGTTGATTACGCTCTGGCCCGCATCCCCATGGCCGGGGAGCACCGCGGCAACCTCGCCGCCGGCGGCACTGGCAAAGGTGTGGAACTGTCGGCGCGGGATCGCTGGATCTGCAACCAGGTGGGACCGGTGCTGCGGGACAAGGGCCTGCTGTTCGTCGGTCTGGATGTCATCGGCGATTTTCTGACGGAGATCAATGTTACCAGCCCGACCTGTATTCGCGAGCTGGAGACCATCTATGGTATCGACATCGCCGGCCGGCTACTGGATACCCTGGCGCGCAAACTCGCGCGGAGTAAGGTGTGAGCGCACTGCCGGTAAGCTCGCTCATTACGCCGGATGATCGCATTGGTATGACTCTGTGCCTGGCGATACTGTTTCACGCCATCATCATCCTGGGTATTACCTTTGCGCCGGAAGAGCATAGGTCACCCCGCTTTGACACCATGGAGATTATCCTGGTGCAGCAACAGGACCTGCAGCCGGACAAAGATGCCAAATTGCTGGCCCAGGCCGATCTGGTTGGCGGCGGCGATTCCGCTGACGCCGTGGTTCCGTCCACGCCGGTGCCACCGCCATTCCCGGACCAGCAGGCGCGGGTAGCCGCCACAGCCGCGCAGCCGCCGGTCGCCGAGACACCGCCGGAACCCCAGAACAAAGTGGCTCCTGCAACTGAAACACCCAAACCAAAAAAAACCGAACCAGTGGTCGCCGCGAATGCGGGTCAGACCGAAGTCGCCGCGCCCAAACCGCAACCAACGACGCCAGCTCCGCAGCCGAAGCGCCAGCCCTCGGCGGCTGAATTGCTGCGTAAAAGTTTTAACATTGCCTCGCTCAGCGCCCAGGTTAAAAACAAACTGGAGGCGAAGGCGCAACGGCCCCGGCGAACTTTCATTTCAGCCAGCACCACAGCTTATCGCTACGCCGCCTACATGGAGGCCTGGCGCGCCAAGGTGGAACGGATTGGGAATCTGAATTATCCCGATGAAGCCAGAAAAAGAAAATTGTCCGGCAGCCTGATCCTGGATGTCGCCCTGAACCCGGATGGTTCCGTGAACGATGTCATCATCCGCAGATCCTCTGGACAAAAGATCCTGGATGATGCCGCCATCCGCATCGTCCATCTGTCGGCGCCGTTCTCGCCCTTCCCCGCGGATATCCAGAAAGATACCGACATCCTGCATATCACCAGAACCTGGCAATTCCTGAACAACAAGGGCTTCCGTTAGCACACTAAACCGCTCGGAGACGGGATGTGCTTGCCGGTGCAAATCCGTGTAAATATGCAAGTCTATTTGGCATGGACGCGGTCGAAGACTCTAGTCTTTTCATTTTGATGTGGCTATCATAAGACCGATGCTTTCGACGTACCTGACCAATCAATTTCTCATTGCCATGCCGGGGCTGCAGGACCCGAATTTTTTCCAGACCGTCACTTATATCTGTGAACACAATGAACATGGCGCCATGGGCATCGTCATCAACCGACCCTTGAATCTGGCACTCGGCGAAGTATTGACACAGATGTCATTGCGACCCTGTAATAAGGAAATCGAGAGCATACCTGTGTACCAGGGCGGTCCGGTGCATACGGATCGCGGTTTCGTAATCCATCGCCCGCTGGAACGCTGGAAATCCTCGATCATCGTCAGCGATGAAATCGGGGTCACCACGTCCCGTGATATCCTGCAATCAATAGCCGCCGGGCATGGTCCCGAGCAATCCTTTATCGCCCTGGGTTTCGCCGGCTGGGGCGCCGGGCAGCTGGAGCAGGAAATGCTCGATAACGCCTGGTTGAACGGACCGGCGGATGCCAGCATCATTTTTAAAACTCCCTGTGACCAGCGTTGGGAGGTTTCCGCCGCGCTGTTGGGTATCGCTATCGAGCGATTGTCCACCGATGTAGGACACGCGTGAGCGTAGTAACCTACCTCTGTTTCGACTACGGAACCAGGCGCATCGGTGTGGCAGTCGGCCAGACATTAACCGCAACCGCCTCGCCGCTGGCGACCATCAGGGTCGTGAACGGCATACCGGACTGGCGCGGTATCACGGCATTAGTCCGGCAATGGCAACCACAGGCGCTGGTAGTCGGGTTGCCGGTGACCATGACTGATGACAATCAGCCGCTCACTGCTAAGGCGGAGAAATTCGCCCGACAGCTCGCCGGTCGTTATCGCATACCTGTACACCGGGCCGAAGAGCGGTTGACGACCTATGCGGCAAAACACAGATTGAAAAGAACCACCGATCTGGATCCGGTTGCGGCGCAGATAATTCTCGAATCCTGGCTGCAGGAAAACGCTGAACGGCAGGTGGTGAGTAATGCGGGCTAAACGTGAACCGGTCGACAACGTTGCAGCCCTGATCGATCAACTGGCCGGGCAACTTCAGGACTGGCTGCGCTCCAATCATATCAGTGAGCCGGTGATCATCGGCATCCACACCGGCGGCATCTGGATCGCCGAGCACCTGCGGGACAAGTTAAAGATCGCCGCACCGCTGGGGCACTTGAATATCGCTTTTTACCGGGATGATTTCAGCCAAATCGGCATGCATCCGCATGTGACCCCTTCCAAACTGCCTTTTGAAGTCGATGGACAACATATCATCCTGGTGGATGATGTCCTCTATACCGGCCGGACCATCCGTGCGGCCATGAACGAGATATTTGATTTCGGCCGGCCGGCGAGTATCTGTCTGGCCGTGCTGATCGATCGCAGCGGCCGGGAACTGCCGATCCAGGCGCAGGCCGTCGGTAAAACCCTCAAGCTAAAACCCGAGGAACATGTTAAACTTTCCGGACCGGAGCCATTGGCACTGGAAATTACGGCCAACGCATGACGGAAACCGATATACAACTAGACCACAAAGGCAGACTTAAACACTTTTTGACGACGGAAGGTCTTAGTCGTCAACTACTCACCGATATTCTTGATACCGCCGCTTCATTCGCCGAGGTTGGCGGCCGGGCCGTTAAGAAGGTGCCGCTGTTACGCGGCAAGACCGTCATCAACCTGTTCTTCGAAGCCAGCACCCGCACCCGCACCACTTTTGAACTGGCAGCCAAGCGGCTGTCCGCCGACGTCCTGAATCTCAATATCAGTACCTCCTCCACCAGCAAGGGGGAATCCCTGCAGGATACCCTGCATACCCTGGAGGCCATGCATTGCGATATGTTCATCGTCCGCCATGCCAGCAGCGGCGCCGCGCATTTTATCGCCGGGCAGGTAGCGCCGGGGATCAGCGTCATCAATGGCGGTGATGGCCGCAATGCGCATCCGACCCAGGCCTTGCTGGATATGTACACGATACGGGAGCACAAGCGTGACTTTCCGGGACTGCGCGTCGCCATTGTCGGTGACGTCGCCCATTCACGCGTCGCCCGCTCCCAGATCCATGCCCTGAAAACCCTGGGTGTTGAGGACCTGCGCATCGTCGGTCCGAAAACCCTGATTCCGGCCGATATCACTGCCCTGGGAGTGCGTGTGTTTTATGATCTGGAAGCGGGTATCGAAAACGCCGATGTTATCACCATGCTGCGACTGCAGCGGGAACGCATGCGCAGCGCCCTGTTACCCAGTGAACATGAATACTTTGCCTGTTACGGGCTGACCGAGAAGAAATTGAAGTCCGCCAGGAAGGATGTCATCGTCATGCATCCGGGCCCGATCAACCGCGGCGTCGAGATCGACACCCATGTCGCTGACGGACCGCATTCGGTGATTCTGCAGCAGGTGACGCATGGTATCGCTATCCGTATGGCGGTCATGGCCATGATCATGGGCGCCGCTACGGAGTCCCATTGATGCGCCTGCGGATTCGGAATGGTCATATAGTCGATCCCGCCAACGGTATCGATGCCGTGGGCGATGTCTGCATCGCGGCCGGCAAGATTGTGTCGGTGCTGGCACCGAATCCGGAATTTACCTCCGAACGTGTTATCGACGCTGCGCGTAATCTGGTCATTCCCGGCATGGTTGATCTCTGCGCGCGCTTCCGCGAACCGGGTGCGGAACATAAGGCCACCATCGCCAGCGAATCGAAGGCCGCGACCAGCGCCGGTGTTACCAGTGTCTGTTGCCCGCCCGATACGCGGCCGGTCATCGATACGCCGGCCGTGGTCGAACTGATCCACCAGCGTGCCCAATTGAATAATACCCGCATCTTCCCCCTCGGCGCGTTGACCCACGGTCTGGCGAGCGAACGCTTGGCCGAGATGCAGACTCTGATGAAAGCGGGTTGTGTCGGCGTCAGCAATGGCATCCAATCCATACCCAATACCGAGGTGCTACGCCGGGCCATGGAATATGCCGCCGGCTTTGCCATACCGGTGTACCTCTATCCGGAGGACTACTATCTCAGAAATGAGGGCGTAATCCATGAAGGCGCTACCAGCACCCGGCTGGGACTGCCGCCGATCCCGGCCACAGCGGAATCGGTTGCTGTCAGTCAGGCCTTGCTGTTGCTGGAACAGACCGGTGGCAGATTGCATCTCGGCCGGCTGTCCAGCGCTAGAAGTGTGGAGTTGATCGCCGCGGCAAAAAAACGCGGGCTGCCGGTCACCGCCGACACCGGCATTTGTCACTTGCATCTATGCGATACGGATATCGGCAACTACGATACCAGCCGCCATCTGATTCCGCCGCTGCGCGGCCATCAGGATCGGCAGGCCCTCAGAGCGGCACTGGCCGAGGGCGTGATCGATGCGGTTTGTTCGGATCACCAGCCACATGACGACGACGCCAAGGCCGCGCCTTTCAGCGAAACCGAGTCCGGTGCATCAACCATCGAGGTGTTGTTTCCACTGCTGTACCGGCTGGTGCTGGAAAAAAGCCTGACCTTAACACAGGCGGTTACCGCCGTGACCGCCAGGCCCGCCGGGATTCTCGGCATCGACCAGGGCACGCTCAGTGTTGGAGCGGAAGCGGACCTGGCCATTATTGATCTCGGCCGCTCTTGCACGGTCAGCCGTGAGCAGATGTTGAGCACCGGCAAGAACACGCCCTTCACGGGTTGGCAATTGACCAGCCAGGTGACGCATACCCTGGTCCATGGTCGCATGGTTTATGAAGCAACCTAACCCACACCATCGTCAGTAATGGCTGTGCGGTAACCGGTAACCCATGTCCCATCCCGCCACCCGCGCGACCATCAATGTCGAAGATGCCCGCGTGCTCGAACATAGCGCTTACGCCGGGGATCAATATGTAATGCGATTGCAGGCGCCGGCAACCGCCGCTGCCGCCCGGCCTGGAAACTTCGTCCACATGGTGTGTGATCCCGCCATCCCCATGCGCCGGCCCATGTCGATCATGCGTGTCAATCGGCAGGCGGGCTGGTTCGAAATGTTGTACAAGACGCATGGCCTGGGTACGCTCGCCCTGGCCCGCCGCCAACCGGGGAATACGATCAATCTGCTGGGTCCGATAGGCAAACCATTCAAACTGGATGGCTATAAAAAGAAACCTTTGTTGATCGGCGGTGGTGTCGGTATTCCACCGATGATTTTTCTGGCCGAACACATTAAATCCAGCGCCGGAAACATCAAGCCGTTCGTAATCATGGGCTCGGAAGTGCCTTTTGTCTTTACTCCCAGGCCGTCCCAGATCCTGGTTCCGGGTGTCCCGGACGGGACCATCGCCTGCCTGCCGTTGCTGGAAGATCTCGGTATCGCCTCGCGGTTGACCAGCCGCCAGAGTTACCCGGGTTGTTTCGACGGTTATGTCACCGATCTGGCACGTGCGTGGCTGACAGCGCAGGCCCAGCAGTTGCATGAAATTGAGATATTCAGTTGCGGCCCGACGCCGATGCTGCGCGCAGTCGCGGCCCTGGCGCGGGAATTCAATCTGCCCTGCCAGGTTTCCCTGGAGGAGTATATGGCCTGCGGCGTTGGCGGTTGCGCCGGCTGCGTCGTGCGCGTGAACACGGAGCAAGGGGTATCCATGCAACGCGTTTGTGTCGATGGTCCGGTATTTGAGGCGGTTAACGTTTTCCTCGATGATAACAGCCTGAAATAGCGAGGGGCCTGTTGCCAGGCCCCTTGCTTGTCGATCTCATCCCTGAGTCAACGCCTCCCTCCCCACAACCGTAGCCAGCCGGCATGCATGCCGCTGTCTTGTCTGATCAGCCGAAGTTGATTCTTGCTTCCAGGTTGGTCCTGGAGTCCGCATTACTCAAGGCTTCCTCGAGAGTAATGCGGCCTTCCTTGTACAGGTTAAACAGGGCCAGATCGAAGGTCTGCATGCCTTTCTGGCCGCTGCCCTCCATGGCCTCCTTGATCATGTCGATGTCGCCCTTCAGAATTAGTTCGGCGATGTGCGGCGTATTGATCAGAATCTCGATGGCGGCGCAGCGTTTCCCGTCCACTCCCAGTACCAGTCGTTGCGATACGACCGCGCGGAGATTCAGCGATAAATCCATGAACAACTGCTTATGCAGGTCCTGCGGGAACATGTTGATGACGCGCTCCATCGCCTGGTTAGCGTTATTCGCGTGCAGTGTTGAGATGGCCAGATGCCCGGTATTTGACAGTTCCATGGCTGCTTCCATGGTTTCACGTTCGCGGATTTCACCGATAAGTATGACATCCGGGGCTTCGCGCATGGAGGACTTCAAGGCATTCCGGTACGACAGGGTATCCACGCCCACCTCGCGCTGATTGATGATGGATTTTTTATTCGGATGGCTGAATTCAACCGGATCCTCAATGGTCAGGATATGTCCCGACATGGTTTCGTTGCGATGGTTGATCATGGCCGCCAGGGTCGTCGATTTGCCGGACCCGGTAGCCCCCACCATCAGGATCAGACCGCGCTTGTGATTGATCAATTCATTCAGGATATCCGGCACGCCCAACTCAACGGTGGTAGGAATTTTGTTCGGGATGCGGCGTAATACCATACCGACCTCGCCGCGCTGGCGGAAGACATTGACGCGAAACCGCGCGGACCCGTCCGGCATGGCGATGGCGAAATCGCATTCCATGGAGTCTTCAAAACGTTCTATCTGATGTTCAGTCATGACGCCGTATGCCGCGGCCTTGGCGAGTGCGCTGTCGAGCACGGTTTTTCCGACCGGGTTGGCCTTGCCTTCAATCTTAATCTTGATCGGCGAGCCGACGGTGATGAACAGATCTGAAGCGCTTTTTTCCACCATCAGTTTAAAATACGGCATCAGATCCATTACTATAACCTCTTCGGTTTAATCATCGTCTTTAAAGTGAACATTGCCTGGCTAACGCATCATGCCGGATTTTTCCTCTTCCTCATGCAGACTCAGGTGATCGAGACCCGCCAGCTTGTCACTACCCTTGGAGGCCTTGCCCTGCAACTTGATGCGCAGGCGTAATTCGTTCACGGAATCGGCATTACGCAGGGCTTCTTCCAGCGATATCCGATCAGCCTCGAACAGGTCAAACAGGGCCTGGTCGAAGGTTTTCATGCCGAGTTCGTTGGACTTGGCCATCAGCGCCTTGATTTCATGCACCTCACCCTTGTGAATCAGATCGGAGAGTAATGGCGTATTCAGCATGATTTCAATCGCCGCCGCGCGACCACCGTCCAGAGTCTTGACCAGCCGCTGCGAAATCACGGCTTTCAGGTTCAGGGACAAGTCCATCAGGAGTTGTTGTTTACGTTCTTCCGAGAAGAAGTTAATAATGCGGTCCAGTGCCTGGTTGGAGCTGTTGGCGTGCAAGGTGGCCATCGCCAAATGACCGGTTTCCGCGAAAGCGATGGCGAACTCCATGGTTTCCCGCGCGCGGATTTCGCCCAACAGGATGACGTCCGGGGCTTGACGCAGGGTGTTTTTCAGGGCAATGCCCCAATCGTCGGTGTCCACGCCGACCTCGCGTTGCATGATGATGCAGTTCTTGTGAGGATGGACATATTCGATCGGGTCCTCGATGGTGATGATGTGGCCATGACTGTTCTGGTTGCGATAATCGATCATCGCCGCCAGCGAGGTTGATTTGCCCGATCCGGTGCCACCGACCATGATCACCAGTCCGTTTTTGGTCATCACCACTTCCTTGAGAACTTCCGGCAGTCGCAGTTTGTCCATGTTCGGGACTTCAGTTTCAATCGTTCGCATCACCAGTCCGCAATAACTCTGCTGTATGAAGGCGTTGCAGCGGAACCGGCCGATACCGGCCGGCGCGACGGCGAAGTTGCATTCCTTGGTGGCCTCATATTCCTTCAACTGCTTGTCGTTCATGATGGCATAAACCAAGGCCTTGGTATTATCCGCCGTCAGCGCGGTCTTGGATACCGGCATCAATTTTCCCTGGGCCTTCATCGCCGGCGGGAAGCCGACCGTGATGAACAAATCGGACCCCTTCTTCTCGACCATCATTTTGAGCAGGTCGCGCATGAGTTTTATTGCTTGTTCGCGTTCCATAGGTTTCTCCGGATTCTAATCAGACTGTCATTAGAAGTTGT
This sequence comes from Gammaproteobacteria bacterium, assembly GCA_015661095.1. Classification (GTDB taxonomy): domain Bacteria; phylum Pseudomonadota; class Gammaproteobacteria; order Eutrophobiales; family Eutrophobiaceae; genus JACVQI01. The sequence goes on along the minus strand of JACVQI010000004.1, from coordinate 10,580 downwards.
CTTTGTTGGCCGCCTTGCTGCGCGCCTCGTTTTTATCCACCAGTCCTTGCTGTACCAGTTTCTGCAGATTTTGATCCAGTGTCTGCATGCCGAATTGATGCCCGGTCTGGATGGCGGAATACATTTGCGCGATCTTGTTTTCCCTGATCAGGTTACGGATGGCCGGTGTGCCGATCATGATCTCATGGGCGGCGACACGACCGCCGCCTTTCTTTTTCAGCAAGTTCTGGGAGATCACGGCGCGCAGTGATTCTGACAACATCGAGCGGACCATTTCCTTTTCCGCCGCGGGGAACACGTCGACGATACGGTCAATGGTCTTGGCGGCGGAACTGGTATGCAGGGTACCGAACACCACATGCCCTGTTTCCGCGGCCTCGAGCGCCAGGCGGATGGTCTCCAGGTCGCGCAATTCACCCACCAGGATGACGTCCGGGTCTTCACGCAGGGCTGAGCGCAGTGCTTCCTTGAAGCCCAGGGTATCACGGTGAATTTCGCGCTGATTGATGAGACAGCGCTTGCTTTCGTGCACGAACTCGATGGGATCCTCGAGTGTCAGGATGTGCCCGTATTCAGTCTCGTTCTTGTAGTTGACCATGGCTGCCAGCGTGGTGGACTTGCCAGACCCGGTCGGACCGGTGACCAGGATCACGCCGCGTGGATATTCGGAGATGTCCTTGAATATGGTCGGTGCATTCAGTTGTTCCAGGCTTAAAATTTTGGAAGGAATGGTCCGGAAGACGGCAAAGGCGCCGCGGTTCTGGTTGGCGGCATTGACGCGGAACCGGGCCAAACCGGGTACTTCGAATGAAAAATCACATTCCAGGAATTCTTCGTAGTCCTTACGCTGTTTGTCATTCATGATGTCATACACCATGTCATGCACTTCCTTATGATCCAGTGGCGGGACGTTAATCTTGCGGCAGTCGCCGTCCACACGGATGATCGGCGGCATTCCGGCGGATAGATGCAGATCGGAAGCCCCGTTTTTATAACTGAAACCTAATAATTCACCGATGTCCATTAATTACCTCCAAATCAGGAACTCTGGTTATTTAGCCTGGGTTTTATGCTTTATACAAAGATAGTTCTACAAGATTACAGGCAAAATGCCATTATTCAAATTATCATCCCTGAGTAATGAATTATATTTCTATCCATGCGCGCTTGCAGCACCATTTACTGACATTTTAAACGATAGACTATCAAGAACGGCATGCTTGCCACTAAATTACAGGATATATTAAATAAATGAAATACTTAGTTGAAAGCCGCGGACAGATCGCGAAGGTACCGGACGGGTACAGCCCGGCGTGGGCATCAGCTAGATGTTTTTCAGTTCAGTATGACGGATATTGCCGTTAATCTGGAAAAAATCCGGGCCCGGATCAGGCAAGCTGAGCAACAATATCACCGACCGCCCGGTTCAGTCGGCCTGCTGGCGGTAAGCAAGAGTCGGTCGGCCGATGAAATCCTCTCGGCCATGGCCTGTGGTCAACGGGAATTTGGCGAAAATTATCTGCAGGAGGCGATCCCGAAGATGGATGCTCTCGATGCCGCGGAGGTCCGCTGGCATTTCATCGGTCCGATCCAGTCCAATAAGTGCCGCGCTATTGCCGAACGTTTCGCCTGGGTCCATTCCCTGGATCGGATCAAGGTAGCGCAACGCCTGAACGACATGCGGCCAGCCACCGCTCCGCCATTGAACATCTGCATCGAAGTTAATATCAGTGACGAATCCACCAAGGCGGGGATCAGTCCCGAGGACTTGCCAGCCTTTGCCGTTGCGATCAACAAGCTGCCGCACGTGCGGCTGCGCGGCTTGATGGCCATGCCTAAGCCGTGTAGCGATTTCACCGGCCAGCGTAACGCCTTTCAGCGGCTGTATGAATGTTATGCCGGTCTCAACGCCGAAGGTATGCAGCTGGACACATTGTCCATGGGTACGACGGACGATATGGAAGCCGCGATCGCCGAGGGCTCGACCATGGTCAGGATAGGAACAGCGATTTTCGGACCGCGACCGAGATGATCAGATCCGGAGCCTTACCGGTAGATGCATCAGAACAACGCTGCGGATCCCTCAGATTCATGTAAAATTCACTCTTTATGAAAATGGTGATCAGTTCTTTGAGACAGTTAGCATGAAGCGAGCGCAAATCTGTTGTATCGGCTGCGGTAATATGGGACGCAGTCTGTTGGGCGGTATCCTGGCGAACGGATACCCGCTCCCGCTTTTGTGCGGAGCCGATCCGGATCCGGCCCAGAGGGAAACCATCCGGACCTTATTCGGTATCGAGACTCTGGCGGACAATCGTGAGGCCATCGAAAACGCCAGGATCGTGATCCTGGCCGTAAAACCGCAACTGATGGCGGCTACCGTGAAAGGTATAGCTCCGGCCCTGGTCAAACTACGGCCACTGATCATCTCCGTCGCCGCCGGTATCCGCTTGTCCGCGATTACTGGCTTGTTGCGGCAGGAGCTACCGGTGATTCGGGCCATGCCCAACACGCCGGCATTGATCCAGGCCGGCGCCACCGCCCTGTATGCGAACGCACAGGTGACGGATGAGCATAAGGAGTCAGCGGAGACCATCATGCGTTCGGTTGGCACTGTCGTCTGGGTGGAGCACGAATCAGTTCTGGATACCGTGACTGCTCTGTCCGGCAGTGGGCCGGCCTATTTTTTTCTGGTGATGGAAATACTGGAAAAAGCGGCCATCGACATGGGTTTGCATCCGGATCAGGCCAGATTGTTGACGCTGGAGACTGCGCTGGGGGCAGCCAAGATGGCACTGGAAAGCAATCTGGATACCGCTTCCTTGCGCAGACAAGTAACCTCTCCGGGCGGCACGACGGAGCGGGCATTAGCCGTGCTGACGCAGGGTAAGATTGAGGCACTGTTCCAGCAGGCATTAAAAGCGGCACAACAGCGTTCCATTGAATTGGCCGATGAATTCGGCAAGAGCTGAGCGGTTATGAGTTATTTATTGCAGGCCATATTCTCTCTCGTACAGATGATCTTCGGGCTGTATCTGTCCCTGATCATGCTGCGTTTCCTGTTGCAATTGGTGCGGGCGGATTTTTATAACCCGTTGTCGCAGATCATCGTAAAGTTGACCAATCCGCCATTGCGCTGGCTCAGGCGTGTCATACCTGGTTATGCAGGAATCGACTGGCCCTGCCTCGTGCTGCTGCTTCTGGTACAGGGGCTTGAGCTGTTTCTCCTCGCCCTGCTCTTTACCGGTCATTTGCCTGCCCTGTCTGCGTTGCTGGTGCTGAGTATTACCCACCTGCTGCAGTTATGTATATATGTCTATATCTTCTGCATCACACTGGTGGTTGTGATCAGCTGGATCAATCCCGGCGCCTATAATCCGCTGACGGTGCTGATCTACCAGCTTACCAATACGATACTGGCCGTGGTCCGCAAGCACATGCCCGATACGGGGGGGCTGGATTTCTCGCCCATGGTGGTATTACTGGCCGGGTTTTTAATCCTGCATCTGGTGGTGGCGCCATTGATGGATTGGGGAAATGCCCTAAACAATATCCCAATGCGCATCCTGTAGTGGCCTGGTTCCGGTACCAGGAGGGTGTGTTATCGCTGCAGTTGCGGGTACAACCGGGCAGCAAGGTTGATAAAGTTGTTGATCTCCAGGCAGATCGATTGAAAATCCGGATCCAGGCGCCGGCCGTGGACGGCAAGGCCAACATGCAGCTGGTGAAATTTCTTGCTGATCAATTTGCCGTACCGAAATCGTCAGTCCAGATCGCCTGGGGCCATACTGGTAAGGCGAAAACCGTGGTGATAACAAATCCCCGGTCGTGGCCTGACTGGTTTAAGAAGTTAAACTGACCAGTCTAAGCAGATTATCGGAAAAACAAGTAGATAGACGGAGATTGTATTGGCTGGTTCAAGCCGTTTTCGATAATTGATACACGCGACCCGGCATTCGTCTGCTATAGTAAATAATCATCATAACCAACACTGCGCAAGGTGGTTATCCATGGCAAGATATCTTCCATTATGCTTCAGTCTGATCTTTCTGAGTGTTGCCTTACCTGCGTCCGCGGAACAATCCAAAACCTTCGGCGCCTACACGGTGCACTACAACGCCTTTACTACCAATAGTCTGTCGCCTGAGATTGCCAAGCTCTACAACATCAAACGCAGTAATAACCGGGCGCTGCTGAATGTCTCGATCCTGAAACAGGACACCGGTGCCGCGACCAAACCCGTCAAGGCCAGGGTTACCGCCACGGCCACCAACATGAATTCACAATTAAATCAGTTAACGGTGCGGGAACTTATCGAAGCAGGTGAACCCGATGCCATCTATTATCTGGCCGAGACCACGGTGAATAACGGCGATATGCTGACTTATAACGTGAGTTTAACGCCGGACGGCGAGTCGGAATCCTATAGCTTCAATTTTCAACAGCAGTTTATAACCGAATAACGGTCGGGGTTTATAGCTGCAGATCATATTCGATGGTCAATGGCGCATGATCGGAAAAACGCTGGTCCTTATAAATAGCAGCTTTTTTTATCTTGTCCTTTAAGCCCGGTGTAATTACCTGATAGTCGATACGCCACCCGACGTTTTTGGCCCAGGCCTGACCGCGATTCGACCACCAGGTGTATTGTTCAGGTTCCTGGTTGTTTACCCGGAACGCATCGACCAGGCCCCGGGCACCGAACACCTCGTCCAGCCAGGCCCTTTCCTCGGGCAGAAAACCGGAATTTTTCTGATTGCCACGCCAGTTTTTCAGGTCGATTTCCTTATGCGCGATATTCCAGTCACCGCATAGAATATATTCCCGGCGCTGCCGCCGCATCTGCATCAGCACCGGCATGAATTTCTCCATAAAATCGAACTTGATTTGCTGTCGTTCCGGACCGGAGGAGCCGGAGGGTAAATACAGGGAAACGATGCTCAATTTGCCGAAATCCGCCTGCAGATATCGTCCTTCCGCATCCGCCAGTGGCCAGCCCAGTTTGTGTTTGACAGTGTCCGGTTCCTGTCGCGTATACAGGGCGACGCCGCTGTAACCTTTTTTTTCGGCGTCATTGAAATAGCCGTGATAGCCGGCTGGAGACAAGATGTCCTCCGGCAACTGATCGACCTGGGCCTTGGTTTCCTGCAGACAGACGACATCAGCCCGCTGTTGCAGCATCCAGTCGAAAAATTTCTTCCGGTAGGCGGAGCGTATGCCATTGACATTCAGGGTAATGATTTTCATCGCCGATAAGGTCGTAAAAGATAACCCAATCATAACAGATATTCCGGACTCCTATTTTCCGCCGCTGCCAGGGTTCTGGATTCTGGAACCTATCTCGCATATCCTAAGCCCTTGATGCCTACCAACTCGCATTTATCCTAAATCCTCATGCGCGACTACCAGCGCGAGCTGATTGAATTTGCCTGCCAGCGTGGCGTGTTAAGCTTCGGTGAGTTCAAGTTGAAATCGGGCCGGATCAGTCCCTATTTTTTTAACACCGGTTTGTTTAATGACGGGGAGAGTCTGGTCAGACTGGGACGGTCTTACGCCCATGCCGTTCAGGATGCCGGGCTCGGGTATGACATGTTGTTTGGTCCGGCCTACAAGGGGATCACCCTGGTTGCCACCTTGAGCATCGCTTTGGCGCAACTGTATCAGCGTCCTGTACCGTACTGTTTTGACCGTAAGGAAGCGAAGGATCACGGTGAAGGCGGTGTGTTAATCGGCGCACCGCTGGCGGGCAAGGTCCTGATTGTCGACGATGTTATTTCCGCCGGGCTGTCGGTACGCCATTCGCTGGATATTATTAATCGCTACCATGCCCTGCCCGCTGGTGTGGTGATTGCGCTGGATCGGCAGGAACGCGGCCAGGGGGGGCTCTCGGCTGCTCAGGAAGTGGAACAACAGTGGCAGTTGCGGGTCTTAAGTGTTATTAATCTGGATAATATCATTGAATATTTGAACGAGCGGCAGGATCAGGCAGGACATCTGGAGAACATCTATGAATACCGGCGACAATATGGCGTTTAATGACCGGTTGTCAGTTCGGAATTTCAATGCATCCATGCTCAAGGCTATACTATTACTTACATGCTAGACTTTGCATAATCCACAGCGAGAAGCGCTATGAAAATAACCTATAAATTGTTAAGAAATTTTCTGGTAACCACCATACTTTGCTGCGTCGGCCTGGCCACGCAGGCTGCAGGCATAAAATGCTGGACCAATAATGAGGGTGTGCGTGAATGCGGTACGACCGTCCCGCCGGAGTTCGCCCAGCAGGAGCACGAGGAGATCAACCGGCAGGGCCGGGTGGTAAACGAACAGGAGCGGGTGAAAACTGAGGAGGAACTGGCGGCAGAGAAAAAGCAGGTCGCCGCTGAACTGGAAAAACAACAGGTAGTAGAGGAGCGGGCCAGAAAAGATAAGATCCTGCTGGATGTCTATACCAAAGTTGAGGACATAGAAAAAGTCCGAGACGATAATATCAGGGCGATACAGGCGCGGATAACGCTGGCCAAATCGCACATCGATAAGACCCAGGTTGATCTGGATAAACGGATTCAGTCAGCAGCCGAGGTGGAACGCGGCGGCAAGACCCCGAATGAAGCCATGCTCAAGGATATTGAGGATCTGAAACAGCGCATCAAGAACAATGAAGACTTCATCGCTGAACGAGAAAAGGAAATTGAGAATATCCGTGCCAATTACGCTGCGGATATCGAACGGTTCAAGGAACTGAAAAAGTTGTAATCAATCATGGAGTTTCTGTTTATCTGAAACTCCTGACCACCCTGGTTAAGGTGAAGATATCCCGCAGCATGCTGCGGACACCAGGCAATGGGGTTGTCAAAGGGGAGAAACGCAGTTTTCCTCTTTGTTCGCCAGAGCGAATTCAATTCGCGCGCCGCGAGGTAATTTTATTTGAAGGTTCCTGCCTGCAAGGCGGGCCATTGCTCTTCCCAGTGGACGGTGGGCCGTCGCTGGAAATTACTCCGCACATACTGCACCATCCGGCCCTCGATATAAGACATGAATTGATTGGCCGTGGCGTCTATCCCGGCCGCTGCTCGTGGTCCGCTACTCAGATTGGCTTCCCGCAGTATCTGCCGGAATTGCGTCTCGATACGTTCGAAAAATTGGCCGACATGTATCCGCAGCCGCTCGTTTTCCCCAACCAGTGCATCACCCAGCAAGATGCGAGTGATGCCCGGATTACGTTCGGAAAAACCCAGTAACAGATGGATAATGCGTCCACAGCGGTCCACTGCATTTTTATCCTGATCCAGGATCTTGTTGATCAGACTGAACACGGAATTATCCGCGAATTCAATCAACGCCTCGAACATTTTGGCCTTGCTGGAGAAGTGGCGGTACAAGGCCGCTTCCGAAACGCCCACGGCCCGGGCCAATGCGGCCGTGGTAATGCGTGAACCCGGATTCGATTCCAGTTGCTGGGCCAGAACCTCCAGGATTTGCTGACGGCGATCCGATCTTTTCTTGGCGTTCATTTCAGGCTTTTTTCCCGTGGATTAAAGTGCCGACACCTTTATCCGTGAATATCTCCAGCAACACGGCATGCTGGAGACGGCCATCTATGATATGACAGGTTTTAACGCCGCCATTGACGGCGTCCAGGGCCGAATTAATCTTCGGCACCATCCCGCCATGAATGGTGCCGTCCTGGATCAGCCGGTTTACCTCGCTGGCGGACAGTCCGGTAAGGATATTACCGCTGGCATCCAGTACTCCCGGTGTGTTGGTAAGCATGATCAGTTTTTCCGCTTGCAGCACCTGCGCCAACTTGCCGGCTACCAAATCCGCATTGATATTATAGGACAGACCGTCATCACCAACGCCGATAGGGGCTATGACAGGGATGAAGTTGCCGCTGATCAACATATCCACCACGGCGGTATCGATACTGGCCACCTCGCCGACATGGCCGATATCAATGATCTCCGATGCTTCCTGATCCAGCTCGTTGGCGGTGAAACTGAGTTTCCGCGCCCTGATCATCTCGCCGTCCTTGCCGCTCAATCCCACGGCGCTGCCGCCTTGCCGGTTGATGAGGTTGACGATCTCCTTATTCACCAGCCCGCCCAGCACCATTTCCACAATGTCCATGGTTTCACTGTCAGTGACGCGCATACCCTTCACGAATCGCGATTCCTTGCCGATGCGGGCCAGCAATTCACTGATCTTCGGGCCACCACCATGGACGACGACCGGATTCATACCCACCAGCTTCATCAGCACGATGTCGCGGGCAAACCCCTCTTTTAATTGCTGGTCGACCATGGCGTTGCCACCGTATTTGATGACTATAGTCTTGCGGCTGAAACGCTTGATATAAGGCAGGGCTTCAATCAAGACCTTGGCGATGACGTCCGCATTAAAGTTAGTCTGGGGTGATTTTGCTTGAGCCGGCATAGCTAGTCTGGTTCGCAGGTAATCAGTTTAGGGATTTCTATAATTAATTGTACCCTTGAAAAAATAATATTTACAGCACGAGTATGCACTTACTCCAAGTCTAGACTAAAAGCAGCTTTTATCGTTATTCGTCGAATTGTAGGGTGGTTAAGGTACCGGTGCCGAACCGGGCAGAAAGCTCTCAAGCCGTCAAAATGGCAGCGTCAAGTCAGGTTTTACCGATAATAACAAGTCATGAAATTGTGATTTAATCCGATCCAATGCCTCCTGCGTATCGGACTCGAAGCGTAATACCAGGCAGGGTGTGGTATTGGATGGACGGACCAGGCCCCAGCCATCGGGGAACTCCACCCGAAAGCCATCTATCGTAAACACTTCCGCGTCAGCGAAGGCAATCCGGTCTCGCAGTTCCTCCATAAAGCCCTGATGTTCTGATTCCGGCAAGTCGACCCGAAGTTCAGGGGTTGCCACGGCATTCGGGATCCGCGCAAAGGTTGCGGCCGGTTTGCCCTTGGTGCGTATTAAAACTTCCAGCAGCCGGGCGCCGGTGTATAACGCATCATCGAAACCGTACCAGCGTTCCTTAAAAAAGATATGACCACTCATTTCTCCGGCCAGGGGGGCGTTGACTTCCTTCATTTTGCTCTTGATCAGGGAGTGACCAGTTTTCCACATCAGTGGCTGTCCTCCTCCCGCTGTAATGATGGCCTTGAGATGGCGGCTGCATTTGACGTCATAAATAATCGTGGCGCCGGCATTACGGCTCAGAACGTCCTGGGCAAGGATCATCAGCTGGCGGTCCGGCCAGATGATATTCCCTTCACCATCTACTACACCCAGGCGATCCCCATCGCCATCGAAGGCAAAGCCCAGATCCGCCTGTTCTGTTTTGACCTTGTCAATCAGGGCTTGCAGGTTTTCCGGTTGACTGGGATCAGGATGATGGTTGGGGAATTTGCCATCCACATCGCAATAGAGTTCGATGACATCATGTCCAAGTGCCCGGTACAGCTGCGGCGCCAGAATGCCGGCAACCCCATTGCCGCAATCCACTACCAGTTTGTAAGCGCCGCCCAATGCCACCGGGATATCCTCTGTGATCCGGCGTATGTAGTCGGTACTGATTTCCCGAGTATCCAGACTGCCCTGCCCGGATTCCAGATTGTTCTCTACGACACGGCGATAAATACCCTGGATTGAATCCTGTGACAGGGTTTCCCCCGCCAGTACTATCTTCAGCCCGTTGTATTCAGGGCCGTTATGACTGCCAGTCAACATCACTCCGCTGCGGGTGTCCAGCACATGCGTGGCAAAATACAGTACCGGTGTCGGCACCAGGCCGATATCGATAACATCGCGTCCGGCGGCACGCAGTCCTGCGATCAAAGCCGCTGCCAGTTCCGGACTGGAAATCCGGCCATCTCTGCCGACCGCGATCTTTTTTTCCTTCCGGGCAGCGGCCTCGCTACCGATAGCCTGACCGATTTTCTGAACACTCTCGGGCGTCAGGTCCTTGCCGACGATCCCGCGGATGTCATAGGTACGAAAAATAGTGGGTGAAATTTCATTTTTGCCAGGCTGGGATGGTGCGGCCGGTGATCTAGCCGGTTTGCCGGTTTTCGGTTCTGTTACGGCCTCGCTGGGAGTGGCGCCATCGCCGCCTCCCGTCAGATCGAAAAAATCCCCGCCTGCCGCTGCCTGCACTTCCTCCGCGCTCGCCGCTGCCTGCATTTCCTTGGCACTGGCGATCATGGTGATATCATCCCCGGTCATACCCTGGGACACCGGCTGAACATGGCCTTTCCAGGAATTCATGGTAGCCAGATTCGGGACCAATTTTTCCATGCCGGGGTGCGCCCCCTCCAGAATGGCCTTTATGGCACCGGTATAAACCACGCCTTCACCGGCAATGACTTCGCTGCCGGAATCCACTGTTTTCCGGCCCCGGCGCAGGAAGATAATGCCAGCAGCGCCTGCCAGCAGCAGGAATAAAACGATGACGATGGCTGTCGTGGGTACACTGCCATCACCATTGTAGTTGATAATTGACGCTACCCCGGTATCAGCCCAGTAAGCCAGATTCCAGCCGGTCCCTGCGATGCTGGCCAGCAGTGGCTCCCCCTGCTTGTACTCCTGATTAC
>JACVQI010000275.1:940-3600 GCA_015661095.1 Gammaproteobacteria bacterium | reverse complement strand
TGGGCAGTATCACGCACTGGGTGGCGGCATTTGGTTTTAGTGTCCCGTCACCGGACGATATCGCCGCGAGCCGTATCGATACCCAGCCCTATGCTGCGGAGCTGCGGCGGCATTGGGGGATATTTATCCTGAACGCGATATTTACCCTGGCGCTGCTGCCACGCTTGATCGCTCTGGTGCTGGATCTGATCGGTTACTGGCGGGCCAGAAAAAACCTGCAACTGGATCTTACCCATCCGGGTTATATCCGTTTGTTGCCACTGCTGATGCCCTTGAGCCATGACCATGTGTTGCTCGATCGGGATACGGGGCCGGCCAGAGTTACCGATCGACCATCCGGGATCTCGACACTCTCGCCCAATCTTCCACCTGACGCTGCCTGGCTGGCGCTGGAACATCCGCCAGCCCAATCTTTTCCGGCCAGGGATATTTTTCTTGATTTAGGTGTGCTCGCCACGCAGCGCGATCTGGAAACTGTCATGGCACAGTTGGCCACACTCGTGCCCGTCTGGCAGGCCGTTTGTATCCTGGCCGACCTGGCCATCACCCCGGACCAGGGCATTGCCCGGCAGTTGCGGGAACTCATCGGTGCATCGACGCGGCCGGTGCATTTGGTCCTGTTCAAGTCATCCCGGGCCACGGCCATGCCGGCGCTGGATTTACAGGCACGGCGGGAAGACTGGTTACGGCTGGCCGTCCATGCCGGTTTGACAGCAGAGCGGTTGCATCAGTATGGCACTTAACGATATGGGCAATATGATCCGCATCGCGGTGATCGGCCACACCAATGCCGGCAAGACTTCGCTGTTGCGCACGCTGACCCGCGACCGTAACTTCGGCATCGTTTCGATCCATCCCGCCACTACGCGTAATGTCGAAGCGGTGCGGGTGGAACTGACCAATGAGTTAACCATCGAATTTCACGACACGCCCGGATTTGAGGATTCGATAGGGTTGCTCAATACCCTGCATGAACTGTATCCCGACCCACGTATCCCGGGACCGCAACGGCTGACGGAATTTCTCGACAGCGGCGCCGCGAGGTCGGATTTTGCGCAGGAAGCCAAGGCATTACGGCAACTGCTGAGCTGCGATTTGTCCCTGTACGTTGCCGACGCCAGCGAAGAGGTGAGCGGCAAATATGCCGATGAATTCGTGATCCTGAACTGGTCCGGCAAACCCTGCCTGGTGGTGTTGAATTTCGTCGCCGGCGCGGCCCATACGAAGGCCTGGCGGGAAGCTCTGCGTAATGCCGGTCTGCACAACGTGGTGGAATTCGACACGGTGGTGTTCAATATCCGGGATGAACAACGCCTGTTGCAGCAAACCGCCCTGTTGCTGCCAGTCGCGGAAGGGCATATACAACAATTGCTGGCATTGCGCGGCGAAGAACGGGTGCAACAACTGGAAGCAGCAGCGGTGCTGATAGCCGAAACGCTAATCGAATGTGCGCTCGTTCATGCCGGCGGCTCGAATCCCATGCCGCTGGTGCAAGAACAGGTCCGAAAACGGGAACAACGTCTCAACCGCGATCTGCTCGGCTTGTTCCGGTTCAGCGAGGCCGATTATGCGCCGGATGAATTGCCGATCCAGGGCGCGCAGTGGTCGCTGGATCTGTTTGATGGCGAGGTATTGGCCAGTCTCGGTTTAAGTCTGGGCAGTTCCGCCGCCAAGGGCGCCGCGGCCGGTGCGGCCGTCGACCTGGTCACCGGCTTTACCTCCCTGGGGCTGGCGACCATCATTGGCGGCGCCATCGGCGCCGGCATCGATGGCGTCAACCGGATCCGGCAATATTTTACTTCACGGCCGGATGCAATCGAGACCACCCAGGTTGCCATGGAAAGTTTGAGTTATCTCGCACGGCGCGCCTGCCTGCTGGTCAGGGATCTGGCCAGTCGCGGCCATGCCGCCGTGCAACCGTTGCTGTCGCAAAAAAATCTTGCCGACCGTTTGCTCAATGAACAGCATATTGTCGACATCCTGCAACAGTCGCGCTACCAACCGCACTGGGCCAGCGCCCGAAGCGACAGCAACCAAATCCGCCGCCGGCAGGAACTGGTTACGCTCATCCGCCACAATCTACCGCAGGAATAACATAAAGCTCCCTCCCCCTGTAAGCTAGCGTAGGTTAGGTTGAGGCAGGAAACCTAACATGTACTTAACGTCATACCGGCGCATGCCGGACAAATCCGCCGGGAGCGGATTTGAACAGACGCAGGCTGGCCCGAAGGGCGCATGCCAGGGAAGGTGTGCGTAATCCAGTAATATAAGGACCGCCCACAGGGCGGACAGTATTTAACTGGATGCCGGGTCAAGCCCGGCATGACGAAACGTTTATTGATGTAAAGCATTTTTAATATCGAGATGTTTGGCGAGTAAATGTTTCCTGTAATATGCTTGAGTGCACGTATACTAAAACCAACCTCTTGAACTTTATTCATCCATAATTAAATCATGATTATCTCACTTATCGTCGCCATGGATGACCGGGGAGTCATCGGCTACCAGGGTAAACTGCCGTGGCGTCAGTCCGCCGATCTGAAACATTTCAAAGAGCTCACCATGGGCAAGCCCATCGTCATGGGACGCAAGACCTATGAATCCATTGGCCGGCCACTGCCGGGGCGAGAAAATATCGTCATCACTCATGACAAAGATTA
>JACVQI010000275.1:0-920 GCA_015661095.1 Gammaproteobacteria bacterium | reverse complement strand
GGGCAGAGTTATTTCGGCAGTTCCTGGGCCGGGCCACGTTGATCTATATGACCGAAGTCTATGCACAGGTAACGGGGGATACCTTCTTCCCACCGTTTCATGCGGAAGAATGGCAAGAAGTGAATCGGCAGGATTTCAAGCAGGATAATAAGAATGAATATGATTACAGTTTTGTGGTATTGAAGAGGGAAGGTGGTTGATTATTTTGTTGGGAGAGATTCTTTTTTCATCCGGTAATATCAGATACTCCTCGTTGCTATTTAATAAAGGTAGCCTGGATGGAGTGAAACGGAATCCGGGTTAAAATCGAGTGTGCCATGGGAGTTATATGCCAGTTTGATTAATGCCCAGAATGAAACTATGATTGATATATGATCTCTCCAATTGTGACGCGCTTAACCAATGTAATGGGCGGGTGCCCCGTTTTCGCCGGCACCCGTGTTCCGGTACAGACTCTACTTGACTATTTGGAGGCCGGGGACGGCATTGATGAGTTCCTGGCGGGTTTCCCGAGCGTTTCCAGAGAACAGGTCATCGCATTTCTTGAAGATGCGAAGGACCGGGTCGTCGCTGCCGCTACTTGAAGATTCTTCCCGATGAATGCGTTGACTGGCGGCTCGCTCGTGAGTTTGCCGGACACGAGGTTTCCGCAGTGTACGAAATGGGCTGGGCGGGAATCACGAATGGTGAATTACTTACTCTCGCCGCCAAGCAATTCGACGTCTTCCTGACAGGCGACCGGAACCTGAGCTTTCAGCAGAACACCCTGGAATTTCGGATCACGGTCGTGATCCTCGTCGCCGGGAGCACCCAACTGCATCGAACACTACCGCTCATGCCCAAAGTGCTGGCCCTGCTGCCTACATTGCAGCGGGGACAAGTTGCGACGGTGGTGCCTTGAGTGGGCCGCGAACCGTCTC
>JACVQI010000083.1 GCA_015661095.1 Gammaproteobacteria bacterium | reverse complement strand
TCGGCGCCGGCAGTTGCCACCTTTACATCCTTGTCTATTTTTACAATCTTGCCATCCTTGTCGATGTAATAGGTCCAGCGGTTGGCAAAACCCATGGCGTGCAGGATACCGAGAGGCGTCGTCAGCTTCTTCTCGCTGTCGGACAAAATGGGAAAACCGGCGTTATGCTCCTTGGCGAAGGCGGTATTTTTTTCCAGGGGATCGACACTGGCCATGAAATAGGCCACGTCGAATTTCTGCATTTCCTTGGCGCTGTCACGCAGCGCTTTGCATTGGATGGTTCAACCGGGCGTACCAGCCATGGGGAAGAAGGCAATGACCACCGGTTGTTTGCCTTTGAATTGGGATAAGGTGTAGGTCTTGCCGTCCGATGCCGGCAAGCTGAAGTCGAGCATGGCATCCCCGACATCGACGGCGGCTGCGCTATGGACCACGCCCAATAAACCGAACAGTACCGCCACCGGTAACAACCTGACAACCCTTGATAGAATCTGATGCATAAAGCCTCCTCATAAGACTTTGTTTCTATGGATAGTGTGAAACGAGATACCATCATAGCGAACATACAAAAATATACAAGCTGAACCGGCTGCGCCGGGCAAGGCTGGCACCAGCACGGTCTATTGAAATCGCAAATGGACGATTCGTTCTCCGAAGTAATTCCGTATCAAGGGTAACTTACCGAGAACCGCCAGCCATTGCCAACGATCATTATAATAATCCAGCACGCACCATTCGTGCAGAAAACGGATCTTCGGATTAATCGCCTCCATATCCCTGGCATTCAGCAAGGTCCATTTAAATTCCGCGTTGTCCCGATTTAACAAAGGGTGATAACCGATAGCGCCGGGGGCGAGTAATTCGATTAACAGGTGTGCTCCGGCAAACTTGCCGGCGAGCTGCTCGAATAAAGTTATCAACTCGCTTTCCCGTAAATACATCAACACTCCTTCCGCAAGGATCATGACCGGCCGGCCCTGATCAGCAATCTCATCCAGCCAGGAAAAATCCAGTATCGATTTCCCAAGCATGCGGTAGCGCCGGGTTTCGCTGAAACACATCCTCTTCAATTCGAGTAGCTGTGGAAAGTCGAGGTCATACCAGATGAGGGAGCCGTTATCCATGCGGTAATAGCGGCTGTCAAACCCGGCGCCGAGATTAATGATTGCCGCATCAGGATATTTTTGCAAATAGCCATGGAGATTATCGTCCAGTATTCTGGTTCTGATGGCGACACTGGTCTGTATCTGCCACGCATCCCTGATCGCTCCATAATCAAGATCCAGCAGTCTGGCTAATTCAACCGCTATTTCATCTTTAAACAAGGGGTTCGGTTGCAGGGATTCCTGGGCCCGGGCCCAAAGCGGAAGCATGGCAGTAGTCATCACGCCGCTGATTGCTGCCTTTCTGTATATATCCAGTTGTTTAATCAAGCGGGAGTCTGTCGGGGTGATCTTCAAGGTGGTGGTGACCATCCTGTTTACCTCCTGTATTTGATATAAATTATCATTCTGGCAAATAGAGCTGTTAAATTCGCATCCCGGTGCTTATATTTAAGTATAGGAAAAGATATGCGGACCGATCCCAATTACGAAAGCTTGACCACGAGTTTGCGCAAGACAGTGGATCCGTTCGGTTTTCTGACTTCCTCCCTGGAGGTCCAGCAGGCCTGGCTCCGTCATCCCGGCGAGCTGTTCAAGGAATACTCACGTCTGGGTTCGGATCTCACCGCCTTGAATATCTGGCAAAGGCTGCTTGGCTATACTCAACACCCCGATCTGGTGCCGCCGCACACTTACGATGAACGGTTTCAGGACCAGGCCTGGATCGCTAACCCCTACCTGGATACCATCAAGGAAGTCTATCTCCTCTATGTACATTGGCTCGTTGATGCTATTTATCACACGCCGGCAATACCGGACAAAACCAAAAACAAGTCCGCCTTCTGGGTTCGGGAAATTCTCAATACCATCGCCCCGACCAATTTTTTCTGGACCAATCCGGTGGCGGTGACGCGCGCATTTCAATCCAACGGCGAAAGCCTGGTGAAAGGCTGGGAGAATTTCATCACCGATCTGAGTAAGGGCGGGATCAGCATGGTCGACGAGAGCAAATTTCAGGTCGGCCGGAATCTGGCCACCACGCCCGGTGCGGTTATTTTCCGCAACGAATTAATCGAGATCATCCAGTACCAGGCGGTAACACAGGAAGTTCATGCAATACCCATCGTCATCATGGCCCCCTGGATCAACAAATATTACGTCCTGGATCTTTCCCGGAAAAACAGTCTGATCGATTTTCTCGTCCGGCAGGGATTCACGGTATTCGTCAGCAGCTGGAAAAATCCCGGGCCGGAGCAACGCGAAGTCGCATTCGAGGATTATATGGTGAAGGGAATTCTGGAACCGCTGGAGGCGGTTAAAGCCATCTGTCACACCGACCGCATTCATCTGACGGGATATTGTATCGGCGGGACCCTGGTGGCCGCATTTCTGGCCTGGCTGAAGGCCGGCAAGAATAAAAACGATTTACCGGTCGCCCATGCCACGCTGATCACCTCGCTGGTCGATTTTGCGGAAGTCGGCGACCTGGGTATATTCATCGATGAACACAGTATCGAATACCTGGAAAAAAGCATGGACCAAAACGGTTATCTGGATGGTGGCTCGATGGCTATGACTTTCCGGTCCCTGCGTTCCAACAGCCTGATCTGGTATTACTGGGTGCATAATTATTTATATGGCGAGGCGATACCGGAATGGGACGTGCTGTTCTGGAACACGGACAGCACGCGCCTGCCGCTAAAAATGCATTCCTATTACCTGCGCGAGTTCTATCTCCACAATAAATTAACCCGGAAAAACGCCGTTACCCTGGCCGGCCGGAAGATCGATCTGTCCAGGATCACCGAGCCGTTATACATCGTCGGCACGGAACAGGACCATATCACCCCCTGGAAATCCGCCTTCAAAACCAGCCAACTCGTCCGAGGACCGGTACGGTTCGCGCTGGCCACGTCCGGCCATATCCTGGGGGTACTGAGTCCTCCGGTGGACCCGCCCAAGCGCCGCTACTGGGTAAGCGACGTAACCGGCAGCATGACGGCGGATGAATGGCGCGAGACTACGGAGAAAATACCGGGTTCATGGTGGCAGGACTGGAGCAACTGGCTAAGCCCGAAATGTGGTAAAAAAGTCCGGCCGCCTGCCCTGGGCAACAAGCAATACCCCAGGCTTGCAGCGGCGCCGGGTACTTACGTGCTGGAACAATAACAATCCTCCAGGCCGTGGTATCTATTGCAACAGATGTTGCTGTAAGAACATAAATATAACCTGTCCGGCAATATTGTTATTTTCCTTTTTGGCGTAACCATGTCCTTCATTCAAGGCATTCATGTACCAGACCTGGTTGCCCCGGGTACGCAGGGCGCTCACTATTTGCTCGGATTCGGTCACCGGCACCCGTGGATCATTCTGACCCTGGATGACCAGCAGCGGAATGTTTATTTTCTCGACCTGGTTACTCGGACTGATATTGTCCAGATACGCACGCATCGCTGGGTCCCGTTCATCACCATATTCGACCCGGCGTAAATCGCGGCGGTAATCCTGGGTGTTTTCCAGGAAGGTGACAAAATTGGAAATCCCGACGATATCGACCGCTGCCCGCAGACGTTCACTGTAATGGACGGCACTGGCCAGCACCATGTATCCACCGTAACTACCGCCATGCACCGCGACGCGCTTCGCATCCAGATCCGGTTGCGTGCCGATCCAGTCCAGCAGGGCGCCGATGTCGCGCACGGAATCCTCGCGTTGATAAGCATTATCGAGCGCCAGATACTGCTTGCCGTAACCGCTGGAGCCGCGGACATTGGGCGCGATGACCGCCGCGCCCAGCTTGCTCAACCAGAGCTGTACATTACTGCTGAAATCGGGACGATACTGCGATTCCGGTCCGCCATGAATGGTAATGATAACGGGAAAGGGCCCTGTCCCCGCCGGCCGGTAAATGAAGGCCGGGATTTCCCGCTGTTTGTCACCCGTCGTATCGAAACCGGGATAATGGATCAGTTCCGGCGCGCGGAATGTTGCCGGATTGAGACCTCCAACTTCACTATAGGTCCAGCGCTGGTAGCCCTGCGATTCAGTCGGAACCGTGACCAGAGTCAGAACATAGACATCCGCCGGGGCTATCGGCGTCGATAACGACAAGGCCAGTTTGTTGCCGGCAGCGTTAAAAGCCAGATCGCCGATTACCCCGGACGGAAGATCCGGTAGCAATGTATAACGCAAGGTCTCCGGATCCAGCAGATACAGGCGGGAAACGCCAGCTTCATTTACTGCAAAAGCCGCGCGTTTTTTGTCATTACTGACGACGGCCAGTTCCACATCCCAGTGGATGTCTGCGGTGATTCTGGTTTCTCTGCCACTATCAATATCCAGATAAACCAGTTCGGTAAAATCACCGTAGCGATCGGTGATCAGAAAAACGCCATCCCCGCGCTGATTGTAATCCACCGGATAATTACTCGACTCCATGGTGTGGTCGCCAGCCAGCAGCCGCAAGTCGCCGCTGCGCAGGTCTTGCAGATGGACCAGAGCATGGGTCGATGAAATATATTGTCCCACCAGCAACTTATCGCCCGCGGCGGAAAAGGCCCGCGGATACCATGAGGCCCCGTCAGGCGCCGCGGTTACCATGGCATGCGCCGCCGTCCCATCTTCAGAGAAGGAGGCAATCCAGATATCATTCGCGGCGCCGTTCCTGCGCGTGCTCTGATAAGCCAGTTGTACGCCGTCCCTGCTCCATAACAATGTGTCGTTGCGCGACTTGCCATCCGAGATCAGCCGGTGTTCACCCGTCTGATTATCCAGCAGATAGATCTGGGTAAATTCACTGCCGCCGGTGTCCATGGTAAATGCCAGCGAGGCAGACGCAGGGTTCACGCGCACTTCGCGGATCGGCTCCTTAAAAAAAGTCAGTTGCCGGCGGGCGCCAGCCGCCTGGTCGACGCGGTGCAACTGCGTCACATCCGCGAAGCGCGTGGTAATATAGATGCTGTCGCCAGCATGTGACCAGCCTTGCAAAAAGGCAGAGCGGACATTCTGATACCGATTCAGATCCAGTACCAGTTGCGGAGGGATTGCCGGTATATCCTCCAGCACCAGATTATTGCCATTTAACCGGTGTTGTTCGGCAGCCGGCGCAGAATTCCAGACCACCGCCACGGCCAGCAACAGACTGCCAGTACCGCGGTATCGTAAACAGACAGACATGAAAATTACCCCCAGGTTAACAGTTCAGTACAAGAAATGGTTTATGGTACTGTCTCGGCCAATCTTTACACATGTTATAATGTCCGCAACAACAAATCCAAACCGGCTGAGCCAGACAGGAGGAACAGCATGACCATCTCTACCCACAAGCACCATCGTCTACCGCATACATTCTTACTCGCACTATTCTCACTCTACGCCAGTTTGGCCATCGGCGCGGATACGATGCAGCAGTATCAGTTGGTCAAAAAGGATTCCGGTTATGTGCTGCAACTCGCCACCGTACCGGTCCCTGCCATAACTGCCGGACAGATCCTGGTCAAGGTCCATGCCGCCTCGCTGAACCGGCGTGATGTCTTTGTCTTGCAGGGATCCTATCCCGGCGGTGATGCCAGCGGCAATGTGCCGTTGTCCGATGGCGCCGGCGAGGTAATCGCCGTCGGCAAGGATGTGCAGGCATTCAAGGTAGGTGATCGTGTCGCCGGCACTTTCTTCGCACTGTGGCGGGATGGCAAGTTCAGTCCGGCCGCATTAGCATCCGCTCGTGGCGGCTCGGTCAGCGGCATGCTGGCGGAGATGGTGGTGGCAACCGAGGACAGCCTGGTCCGGATACCGGATCATCTCACCTATGAAGAAGCGTCCACCCTGCCCTGCGCGGGCGTGACGGCCTGGAACGCGTTGTTCAAGGCGGCACACCTGCAAGCAGGTGAATATGTGTTGCTGGAAGGCACGGGCGGCGTTTCCATCTTTGGTCTGCAGTTCGCTGCTGCGGCCGGCGCCAAACCCATCATCACCAGTTCCAGCGACGACAAATTGGCGAAGACGCGGGAATTAGGCGCTGTCGGTACGATCAATTACAAGACCAAACCGGACTGGGAGAAGGAAGTCATGACGCTAACCAATAATGCCGGCGTCGATCATGTACTCGAGGTTGGCGGTCAAGACACCATAGGCAAGGCTGCTGCCAGCATCGCCTTCGGTGGTCATATCGCCCTGATCGGTGGTCTGTCCGGATTCGGTGGCAATCTGCCAGCCTTGGGCTTGATGGGCCGTGGAGCCTCCGCCAGCGGCATCTACGTTGGTTCCAAAGCGGATTTCGAGGCAATGAACGTCTTCATCGACAAACATAAAATCAAACCGGTCATCGATCGGGTCTTTCCTTTCGCGGAAGCCCCGGCGGCACTGAAGTATATGGAAGAATCAGGTTTCATCGGCAAAATAGTCATTAAAGTAGGCAGCTAATAGGGCACGGCTGGACCGCTGCAAGTTGGCAATGGTAGCAGCGGCCGGCAGTTATCTGATTTATTGAAACAGTAGCGGGGCGAATTCGTACAGATAATTACGCCAGTTGATCCAGGTGTGACCACCGTCTGATTCGTTGTAAGTGACATCGAAATTGTGTTTCCGGAACATCGCCACTGTGGCGCGAGTGGTTTCGATGAGAAAATCATCCTTACCGGTCACGAACCAGAATAACTTCAGGCTCTGTTTAAGTCTGGCGTTGTCGAGATTTTCCTGGTGTTGAACTTCCCACGGTTCACCGGGATTGGCCGGAGCCCCCGGACCCGCTCCCGTGATCCCGAAGATGCCGGAGCTATAGACGCCGATATAAGCGAACTGCTCCAGGTTGGGAATGGCAATATTCAACGAATGGCCGCCCCCCATGGATAAGCCGGCGATGGCACGGTTTTTCCGGTTATTGTGAATCCGGTAATTCTTCTCCACCAACGGCATGATGTCCTGCATAAAATCCAGGATGAAATCGTCCGTGGCGGGCAGTAGTGTATTGAGTAGTGTATTGAGGGTCAGAGTAACAATTCCTTTGTATTGAGGGTTGTATTGAGGGTCAGAGTAACAATTCCTTTGATTTACGACCAGGTTTTTCCGAGCGAACGCGACGCTTTAAATTAGATTCAATTTCAACTTTGAATCGCTCGCTACCAAACACCATCCCTTTGTTCACACTCTCTCGGATCTCTTTGACGATGTGACCGTCCAGTTGATAGCGAAATAACTCCCGGTAATTTTCCAGTCGTTCATCTTTCGTTTTTCCCAATTGTAAATAGGTCTCATGCGGCGTGATTAATTTCGACTGTATCCCCAGTCCGTTACAACGATAACTCGACCATACATATTCGGAAGGATCTTCCACCATGCCAGCCCGCACCGGATTGAGTTCAATATACCGGTAACACTGTAACAAATACTCCGTCGATTCCACCAGACACGATTTGAAACGCCCTTCCCACAGGGTACCGCTACGTCGATAGGCCTTATTGTAATAACGCACATAATACCGGCCCAAGGACTGCATCATCCGGGAGACAGCGTTTCCCTGCCAGGGTGTCACCAATAAATGAACATGGTTCGTCATGAATACCCAGGCATGGATATGGACTGCGAATTTTCTGGCGTAATCCAGCAGCCAGGTGGCATAAGCCGCCCTATCCTCGTCCGTACTGAAACATACTTGACGGTTATTTCCCCGTTGAATGATGTGTTGGGGAAGTCCAATGGCGTTCAGCCTGGGTAATCGGGGCATACGCTCCTCCTTGACCGTTATTTAAATTCACTACATGTTACAAAAAATATCCCGAATTGTTACTCTGACCCTCAATACTATCTAGTTTTTTCCGCCAGGATTTAAGGTTTGATTCGTATCAACTCCGGGTTCTGAAATTGTTTCGATAACCGGATATCCGCCGATGAGGCGCCGAGATTGATGGTGTAGATCCCGGCATCAGCTAGCCATTCGGAAGCCGCCGGATCGAATGACGCCAGATCGGCAG
>JACVQI010000082.1 GCA_015661095.1 Gammaproteobacteria bacterium | reverse complement strand
TGTGCCAGGGCGTCATTAGCATCAACCTGTTGCAACTGGCTTTTTAATGAACTTTTCTCTTCCGTGGACATGGCGTCCTGCGCAGCATCCCTGACTGCCGCTACCGCAATGACCACGTAATCTCCGGAATTCAGCGAATTGCCACCGTAAATACGTTGACCTGATTGCGGCCGTCCCAGACGAAAAGCCGTTTGTAAGATCGAATTGTCGATCTCGGCATTATCCCGTTTAACGCCATCCGCCTGCCGCCACTCAAATTCATATTTACTGGCGACCTGTTTGGGATCAGCATTTTCCTTCAGATCTTTAACTATCAACTCACCCTTTTTCCGGATTTCATCCCGGGCATGCTCGAATCTGAGACGCGTAATAATCCGATCATGAACTTCAGCCAGCGGCTTCTTATTTGCTGCTTTATGTTCTAAAACCCGCAACACAACCAGGCGGTTGTCTTCGATCTCGAGCGGTTCACTGTTATTACCGTCGGTCATTACCTCATTACTGAAGCTGGCATTAATAATTTTCGGATTTCTTAATAATTCTTCCGGCTGCCATTGTTTATCAAAAAACGGCGATTCATAGATCGTCAGGTGCAGGGTATCGGCGATTGTTTGAAGTGTATCCGGATGTTCAAATGCCAGATTGGTCAATTGATCGACAGCATTAACAAAATCGGACTCGATCAGTGACAAGCGATAATCCTGTTCCACCTGGGCTTCGACGTCCTCGAAGGTGTTTTTGGCGCCGCCTTTAATACTTTCCAGCCTGAGGATATGCATGCCACTGGCCGTCTCTATCGGCGCGCTAACATCCCCTTCATTCAAGGCAAAAAGTATTGTGTCCACTTCCGGCTCCATGATGCTTTTGGTCATGAAATCCTGATCGACGATTTCCACCGCAGGGGCTGTGTCGTTTTTACGCGCCGCTACAGCGTCTTCAAAGCTTGACCCAGCCACGATTAAATCATGCAGGGCCTGTACTTCAGCCCTGGCGACGGCGATTTGCTCCGGTTTGGCCTCCGTGCCCGTGGCTATAAAGAGTTGCTTGAACTTTCTTTGGTCTTCGATTTCATATAATTTCTTATTATTTTCGTAATACGTCTTTAAACCGGCATCATCTACCGCTACGGCATTCGCCATCTTTTGCCGAGACAGGTCGACATAGGCGATCCTGACCTGTTCCGGATCGAGATAATCCTGTGACTGTGCCTCGTAATGCGATTTGATATCTGACTCACTGATTTCAATTTTTTCCTTTAACGCATCAGACGAGAGTACGGTATAACTGATATCTCGTTCCTGCCTGAGGACGCTCACCATTTGATCCATTTCGGTAGTGGTGATAAAGCTCCCCTGTGCTATCGCATTCTGCAATTGAGCCGCGGCTAAATCGGCCCGCATCTGTGCTTCGAAGGTCGCAGAGCTATATCCCATTTGTGAGACGAATTGTTCGTAGATGACGTTGTCAAAGCCATTGGCGCCCTGAAATTCCGGGATTTTCCTGATGGTGTCAGTCAGTTGCTGATCACCGATTTTTAAACCCAGATCCTCATTGATTTGCCTGATCAATTCCCGCTCAATGAGAGCATCCACGGTATTCTGCTTCAGTATGGATTCCTGTTCCGGACCGGCACTCTTTCCTGTAGTTGATTGCCAACGCTGACGGGTTAGTTGATAGGCTTGCTGGAACTCCTGCAGACTGATACCAGTACCATTAACTTCCAGGGCCAATACCACGCCGCCACTGCCAAAGTAATAGTTTATTCCCCAGAAGGCGAACGGAATAATCAATAACACGAAGATGACAGCAGCTACCCAGCCGGAAACTATTTCTCGAATTTTCAGTAACATAAAGCCTAAAGGATTATTGTGATTATCAGTATATACATGAAAACAGGCGCACGCGCCTCGCGGCGGTACGCCTTATGAAAGCTGGCGGAGTGGACGGGGCTCGAACCCGCGACCCCCGGCGTGACAGGCCGGTATTCTAACCAACTGAACTACCACTCCGGAGTTTTGGTGGGTGCTGGGGGGTTCGAACCCACGACCTCCGCCTTGTAAGGGCGGCGCTCTCCCAGCTGAGCTAAGCACCCAAGGAGGCGCGCTAGTTTACGGCAACCTTGAGTGCTTTTCCAGATTTGAATCCTGGTACTTTTGAAGCCCTGATTTTGATTGTTTCACCAGTTCTCGGATTGCGACCGTTTCTGGCGGCGCGCTTGCGGACGGAAAATGTTCCAAATCCGACCAGCGTAACGGTGTCACCTTTTTTAAGTGCTTTTGTTATCGCAGTGATTGCGCCATCAATTACTCGGCCAGCAGCGGCTTTTGAAATGTCAGCGGAATTTGCTACAGCATCGATCAGTTCGGCTTTATTCATAGTCTTTATTCCCCTTATTCATTCCCCAGTATGTAATGTTGTGATAAATAATGATGATGGTTGAAACCAGTATATCGGCTCGGTGTATCTGTCGCTGCTTTATATCAAGTGGTCAGATTGGCGTCAAGGAGTACACACGTGTATTTTAGAAAAAATCCCCGGAAATATGTGCACGCATAAGATTGTTCCCGGGAGTCAGCGTGGACCGAACCACGCAGAACCTGTTCGTGCTTTAGATAATGTTATGGAGAAAGTTTCTGAAAACTCATGATTAAACACATAAAGCTGATCCCGGCAATGACCGGTTAGGGCTTAATGCGGACGGATAATATCATTTTCCTTGCCGGTCGCTGCCTCATCCTGCTTCACAACTTCAGCTTTGCCTGGGACCGCTGGCTTGCATTCCGGTATTTTCTGCAAGGCCACTGTCAGAACTTCATCAATCCAGCGCACGGGCCGGATGTCGAGATTCTGTTTAATATTTTTAGGAATCTCGGCCAGTTCGCGTTTATTCTCCCATGGGATCAATACGGTATCGATACCGCCGCGCAACGCAGCCAGAAGTTTCTCCTTCAACCCGCCGATCGGCAGGACCTCCCCGCGCAATGTGATTTCACCGGTCATGGCGACATTGGAGTGAACTGGGATGGCCGTCAAAGCGGATACAATCGCGGTACACATGGCTACACCGGCACTGGGTCCGTCTTTCGGCGTCGCGCCTTCCGGAACATGGATATGAAAATCATGCTCCTTGTAAAAATTTGGTTCAATATTCAGCATCTCACTACGGCTCCTCACCACTGTCATAGCAGCCTCGATGGATTCCATCATGACATCGCCGAGCTGACCGGTGCGGATGACCTTGCCCTTGCCCTGCAACACCGCCGCTTCAATAGTCAACAGATCACCACCGACTTCAGTCCAGGCCAGACCGGTGACCTGTCCGATACGATCTTCATTCTCGGCCCTGCCGTAACGATACCGTTTCACGCCGAGCAACTCTTCCACGCGTTTCGGCGTAATAATCATGCGTCCGGTATCCGGTTTTAGCAGGATCTTTTTCACCACTTTGCGGCATAAATTGGCGATTTCACGCTCCAGATTACGAACTCCCGCCTCGCGGGTGTAATAACGGATCAATTCCCGGATCGTCGCCTCGCTGATGGATATCTCCTCCGGCTTCAGTCCATGGCTCCGCAACTGTTTCGGGATCAGATATTGGATCGCGATGTTCAGTTTCTCATCCTCGGTATATCCTGACAGCCGTATCACTTCCATGCGATCCAGCAGCGCCGGTGGTATGTTCAGACTGTTCGCCGTTGTTACGAACATTACCTCGGATAAGTCATAATCCACTTCCAGATAATGATCGTTAAAGGTATGGTTTTGTTCAGGATCCAGCACTTCCAGTAATGCCGAGGCTGGATCACCGCGGAAATCCATGGCCATCTTGTCGACTTCATCCAGCAGCATCAACGGATTCTTGGTGCCAATCTTGGACATGCTCTGGACAATTTTTCCCGGCATGGAACCGATGTAGGTCCGCCGGTGACCGCGTATTTCCGCTTCATCCCGCACGCCGCCCAGAGACATGCGCACGAATTTGCGGTTCGTTGCTCTGGCGATGGATCGGCCGAGAGAGGTTTTGCCCACACCCGGTGGTCCAACCAGACACAAGATTGGTCCTTTCATTTTCTTGACTCGTTGCTGGACAGCGAGATATTCCAGAATACGCTCCTTGACCTTTTCCAGCCCGTAATGATCCGCTTCCAGAATTTCCTCGGCTTGTTTGATATCGCGGGAGATCTTGCTGCGTTTTTTCCAGGGCACATTGACGAGCCAGTCCACATAGTTGCGCACCACCGTCGCCTCGGCGGACATGGGGGACATCATTTTCAGTTTGTTTAACTCCGAAGTCGCCTTTTCCCTGGCCTCCTTATGCATACCGGAAATTTCAATCTTGCGCGACAGTTCCTCAATCTCATTGGGCACATCCTCCATCTCGCCCAGTTCCTTCTGGATAGCCTTCATCTGTTCGTTCAGATAATACTCACGCTGGCTTTTTTCCATTTGCGATTTGACCCGTCCACGGATCCGTTTTTCGACTTGTAGCAAATCAATCTCTGACTCCATGAGTGAAATGAGATATTCAATCCGGTCATGCAGATTGACATGCTCAAGTATGTTCTGCTTCTCATCGATCTTGATCGACATATGCGCAGCGATGGTATCGGCCAGGCGGCTGGCATCATCGATACCGGCCAGTGAAGAAAGAATTTCCGGCGGGACTTTTTTATTCAATTTGACGTAATGCTCAAACTGGCTGATCGCGGATCGGCTGAGCACATCCAGTTCCTTGTCATCCCCGTAGACAGGTTCCAGGATTTCCGCGGTAGCAGAAAACATAGAACCGGTTTCAGTGAAATCGTTGATCTTGGCCCGTTTTACGCCTTCAACCAGGACTTTGATGGTCCCATCGGGTAATTTCAGTAATTGCAGGATATTTGAGATAGTGCCGATCCGGTATATCTCGTCGACCTTGGGCTCATCTTCCGCCGCGCTTTTTTGGGCCACCAGCAGAATCTGCTTGTTACCACTCATGGATTTATCCAGCGCCTGTATCGATTTGTCCCGTCCTACGAAGAGCGGGATTACCATATGCGGGTAAACCACGACGTCCCGGAGGGGTAAAACCGGGTAAGTGTTTTCTGTATCCGTGGAAGTCATATGTTTTACCTGTTTTCTGTGACCGATTTATAAATCACATATGGTGATAGTCAGTTGACAATTCAAGCGCTTGTTCAATTAAATTACACGCATAAACAGCGCGATTTGAGAAAACCAGTATCAGCACCGGAACGATCCGGCACGAACAAATTTCCACGCGATAGGTTAATCCGCCGCCGCCTTGGATTTGGGCATGTCAGCGCCTTCATAAATAACCAAAGGCCGTGATTCGCCATTTATAACACCGGCGTCCACCACTACCTTGGTCACATTCTCCATAGACGGCAGGTCATACATCGTATCCAGCAAAACTTTCTCCAGGATGGAGCGCAAGCCACGAGCCCCGGTCTTACGTTCCATCGACCGACGGGCTACTTTACGCAGGGCGTCCTCGCGGAATTCAATTTCACATCCTTCCATCTCGAACAACCTTGCATACTGCTTGGTAATCGCATTTTTAGGCTCAAGCAGTATCTGCATCAATTGTTTTTCATCCAGTTCATCAAGTGTGGCTATGACCGGCAGGCGTCCGACAAATTCGGGGATCAAACCATACTTGATCAGATCCTCGGGTTCCACGTTCTGAAACAGCTCACTCATGCTTTTCTTGTCTTCCTTGCTGTTGACTTCCGCGGAGAAGCCAATACCGCCTTTCTCCGATCGCTCCCTGATGATTCGATCAAGTCCGCCAAAGGCTCCACCGCAGATAAACAAGATATTGGCGGTATTGACCTGCAAAAACTCCTGTTGTGGATGTTTGCGGCCGCCTTGCGGTGGCACAGAAGCTACAGTTCCCTCGATCAATTTCAACAATGCCTGCTGCACACCTTCGCCGGATACGTCACGCGTGATGGAGGGGTTATCAGATTTACGCGAAATTTTGTCGATCTCGTCAATGTAGACAATGCCGGTCTGGGCTTTTTCCACATCGTAATCGCATTTCTGCAATAATTTCTGAATGATATTCTCCACGTCCTCGCCAACATAACCTGCTTCCGTCAGGGTTGTCGCATCCGCGATGGTAAATGGAACATTCAACAATCGTGCCAGTGTTTCGGCCAGCAAAGTCTTGCCGCAACCGGTGGGGCCAATCAACAAAACATTGCTTTTAGTCAGTTCTACATCGGATTTCTTGATATCGGCATCCAGTCTCTTGTAGTGATTATAAACAGCCACTGACAAAATCTTTTTGGCCAGATCCTGGCCGATCACGTATTCATCGAGAATATTTCTGATTTCATGTGGTGTCGGCAGGTTGTGACCATCGCCAGCGACGGATTTGTCCTGAATTTCCTCACGAATGATGTCGTTACAGAGTTCGACACATTCATCGCAGATAAACACCGAAGGCCCGGCAATCAGTTTGCGCACCTCATGCTGGCTTTTGCCACAAAAAGAGCAGTACAAAAGCCGATCGCCGTCGCCACCTTTACCCTGTTTACTCGTACTCATATGGAATCTCTGTTACCGATATGTAGCGTTCAACTCTTATCTTTGACTGCACTCAGTTCCTTTGCCTTGCTATTGTCCACAGGTAATGTTTGGCGATCAACCAGCACTTCATCAATCAACCCGTAGGCCTTGGCCTCCACTGCGCCCAAAAAGTGGTCTCTTTCCGTATCCCGGCTGATTTTCTCCAGCGATTGACCCGTGTGCTTTGCCAGTATTTCGTTTAACTGTTCCCGCGCTTTCAGGATCTCCCGCGCATGGATATCAATATCGCTAGCCTGTCCCTGGAACCCACCCAGTGGTTGATGAATCATAACCCTGGAATGCGGCAGGCAAAACCGCTTGCCCTGCTTGCCACCGGACAACAACAAGGCCCCCATGCTGGCAGCCTGACCCACGCACATGGTGCTGACATCCGGTTTGATAAATTGCATGGTGTCATAAATCGCCAAACCCGCTGACACGGAACCGCCAGGCGAGTTGATATAGAGATGAATGTCTTTATCAGGATTGTCCGATTCCAGATACAGTAACTGGGCCACGATAAGATTGGCGACATAATCCTCAACGGGTCCGATCAAAAAGACCACACGCTCCTTCAGCAGCCGTGAATAGATATCATAGGCGCGTTCGCCGCGTGAAGTCTGCTCCACGACCATAGGAACCAGGTTAAGTCCCTGTATTTCTTGATTTTTCATAATCATTTAGATATCGGTCAAAATCAGCTTTAGCTTTAGTCGGTTTCAGTCTGCCCTTTATTCATACACTCGTCAAACGTCAAGTTTAAACTTGTCACTTTGGCACGCTCGGCTATCCAGTCCAATATCTGATTTTCCAGCGTTAACGCCTCAATTTCAGCTATCCGGTCCTTGTCGTTATAGTACCAGTTCAGTATTGCTGCAGGGTCCTGATAATTCTGGGCATGTTGCATTACCGTCTGCTTGACCTTCTCGGCATCGACCTTGATATTATTCAGCCTGATCAACTCCCCGACCAGCAATTGCAAGGCAACCCGGTTACGAGCCTGTTCCTCAAATATTCCATCATCCTCAGGGTGTTTTATATCAGCGGTATTTAATCCCTGGGCTTTGAGATTATGTTCGAATTGATGCATGAGACGGTGTTTTTCACTGGCAACCATCACCTTGGGCAATTCCACGTTATTGGCGTCCTGCAGAGCTTTTATAATGGACTCTCTCAGGCGATTATGCAGAACCTGAGTGACCTCCCGTTCCATATGATCCTTGATTTGCTTGCGGAATGCCTCCATACCACCTTTCTCCACACCGAACGTCGTGTAAAACTCATCATTTAATTCAGGCAACACCTTTTCATTAACACTGTTGATATTCACCCTGAATTCCACCGGCTTACCGGCAATATCCTTAACATGATAAGTATCGGGAAATTGCAGATTCAGAATCACTTCTGCGCCGGCTTTTTTACCAATCAGACCGGCTTCGAAACCTTCCAACAGGCGTTTTTTACTTAAATCAATCTTGAAATTCGAAATGCTGGTTCCTGAGAATATCGATCATCTTGTCGATATCTTTATCCGTAATATCACAAACTGTCCGCTCTATTTTGAGTTCTTCAACGGGTTTAAGTTGAATTTCAGGGAGCACTTCAAACTTTGCCGTATAGGAAAGCCCTTTGCCTTGTTCCGCATCAAATTTTCCGATTTCCGGACTGCCGGCCGGGCGTAGACTTTCCCGGGTGATGGCCTCACTCAGACTGGATTGCAAGACCATACCGACGACTTCCTGGCGAATCTGCTGACCAAACCGCTGCTGGATTAACTTGTATGGCGCTTTACCAGGCCTGAATCCCTGGATACGGGAGGTTCGTGACAGGTTTCTCAAACGGTTTTCCACTTCACTGGCAATTTTATCTTCCGGCACGGCAACTGTTACCGTTCTTTCAAGCTTGCTATTCGCTTCTACTGTAACTTGCATATAAATCGTTTTTTATTTTATTTTCAATGAGTTATGGATTTGGTGGTGCGAAAGGAGAGACTCGAACTCTCACGGGTTACCCCACTGGCATCTAAAACCAGCGCGTCTGCCATTCCGCCACTTTCGCAGAATTTTCAGTCACGCGACCAGTACATTATATAGGATGTAATAGTCACGCCTGGCAGACATTATCACATAAAGCGGAGTTGCCGGAAAAAGGTAAAAATTTGCGGATTTCTAAACGTAAAATCTGAACAACAATTACTGCTCAAAACATTCCATAGTAGTTTCTTTACAGGTCCGTCGGCACTTCCTTCCTTTTCTGACATCGTATACACAAGTCTCACCCCAATCACTGCACACTCTGACACAGGTTTGTTCCTTGGCATCCTTCTGCTTTTCATAATCTGAAGGTAAAACCAGAGTCCCCGATTTTGGCTGGGGATCCTGCTGCGGCGGTTCATCAGCCTGAGCCATATACAATTTCGTCTCAAAAGCCGCTAGTGACGAAAAATGGGAAGCAGTGAAGTGGGTTAAATCGGATTGCACAGCCGCGGACAAGGCGCAAGGGAACAGGCCAGTAATAATTACTACACGCCAGAAGATTCCAAGGCAATGATTCATATTCATGCAACTTAGACTCATGTCATCAATATGGTTCATTATCCTAATCCAGTTTAGCGCAAATGAGAATGATTAATTTCCCCCATCACGACCACATGCCTGACCGGACCTGTCTACTGATTGATCAGTATCATAATGTCACCACGTTTGGAATTTTATAAGGAGTGGTGGGCCGTGTAGGCGTCGACAAATCTGACGGGATCAGATTTATTCGCTATATCCCTATAGCTCACCCTCACGGGCCATCCTGCTTGGCAGGATGTTCAAAATCGTTCCTGACGATTTTGTGGACGGCTGCAAGCCGACCGCCGGGTGACAAATCAGCAGGATAGCTGATTTGCACAGACGTAGTCTGTCCGAAGGACGAAGGAACAGGGATGTCCGGAGTGAAAACCAGGGATGGCTTCCATCAGCCAAGCCCGCATTTCTCATCACCTGCCGTAGCGAGGACGCCGAGGCGTCGGTGTGATGGGCTGCACGGACTGAAGGACGGTGAAGGCGTAGCCGACACTACGTCGAACCGGCCTGAGGGAGTACAGACCGTCACGTCGAATGGAT